>JAYUBR010000098.1:0-2565 GCA_043740775.1 Ferruginibacter sp.
TGCTTTGAGATTTATCCTAAGCCCCTTTAGTATAAGAAACGTAAAATAAATAACACCGCATATAGTTTGACATTTTTCGGCAAAATCAAAAGTGAATAAGCTTTTATATATCATTTTTAATATTTAACTTGTAATCACAAAATTGTTATTTCAATTAACATCCCTGATAAACGATTTATAAAAATCTTTCATCCTCTTCAAAAGCCAGGTACTCTCATCAACAGAATTCTAAAGAAGTCCGAACTGATCATTTACATTACACTAAATTGTTTTTATGAAAAAACTTTTGTTACCGTTAGCGGTTTTACTAATTATTGCAGGATGTAAACCTTCAATAATTGTAGTTAAACAATTTATTACAGATGGCAATGATCCAATAAAAGACGAGTATATTGTTGTGATGAATGATACTTTTGAGGAACCCCTGATCAAAAGGAGGAAAGATAATCCTGACAGGAAAAAACAAAAAGAAATAAACCAGGCAGAAAGACAAAGAAAAGAAATAAAACTGGAAAACTTCTTAAAAAACAATAAGATCAACACAGGCAAAATATTATCAAAATTTGCTGATATTAAAGTAGCTGCGATTGTTAATATGACAGCGGCCCAGGCAGATGCCATAAAAGCGAATCCTAATGTTGAAGATGTAATTCAGAATTTAACTATCCAGATTAAGCCGATTCAGCAAACAGATCCGGGTGCAAATGCCGACCCCAAAAAGCAATGGATTTCTGATGTAGTTACTGAGCAACGAATAAATCCAATTCAGCAAAGTACTGATAGCCTGTTGCGTTATGATATTGACACTATAAGCCATACTACTTATGCGATTGACGCAGCCGGTGGCCCGGTATCGGCTATCGGTAAAACTACCGTAATATGGTTTTTAGATACTGGGATTGATCCTAACCATGCTGAGCTAAATGTAAATTCATTGCTGGGTGCTTCATTTGTAAAAGGTATAACCAGTACAGATGATGATAACGGCCATGGAACTTTTTGTGCCGGTGTTGCCGCAGGAAAACCCGTTGGTATCTCTCCGCAAATTCATATCGGCATTTCAGAAGGAGCTACAGTTGTACCTGTAAAAGTTTTAGATAAAAATGGTACCGGATCATGGGGAACGGTATTTGCCGGACTAAATTTTGTTGCACAGCTTAGTCAGCAAGGCGATGTGGTAAACCTTAGCCTGGGAGCCTACGATGCCGGTAATCCCACTTGTTATTTTCCTGGTCTTAAACATGCTATAGAAAGAGTTACTACCAAAGGCATATTTGTTACGCTGTCGGCAGGTAACGATGCAGGCAATGCCCAATGTAACAGACCTGGTTGTATTAACGCCACTAATATATTCACCGCATCCTCTATTAATGTTGACAAAACCTGTGCCGTGTATGCTAATTTCGGATCACCGGTTGCTTATGTAACGGTGGGTACCCGGGTATTTTCATTGTGGAATAATAACGGCTACCGCATGGCTTCCGGCACTTCAGTATCAAGTGCTTTATTAGCGGGAATTATTTATGCAACGGGAGGGTTGCCGGTAGCGGGCAGTGTTGTTAACTGTATGGGAAACTCTTATAGAATTGCCCGTCATTAAAAAATAAAGAATTGTTTAAAACTACGGTAAGGCATTTATAACTGCGCTGCTTTTGCACGCATATCGTATATTTCTTTTTTAACAGTATTGATCATCTGTTTAAACCGGGGATCGTTATTAATATTTTCGAACCAGGGGCTTGCTTCAAACATGCCATAGTCAAGCCATTTTACATCAATTGCCTTTTGTATCCAACTCAGTGCTTCTTCTTTTTTACCCTGTATGGCCAGGATTGCCGCAGCCCCGATTCTAAATTCATCGTCCTGCTTACCCTTTTGTATTCCATCAAGAAACAAAGACAATGAACGGGATAAGAGAATTTCTGCATCAATTTTTTTTCCTTCTTTTAATAATATAGCCCCAAGTCCAATAGGTGCATAAGTAGAGGCATCTGTAATAAGTGAGGAATTTATGTCAACAGATTTGCGGAAATAGTCTTTTGCCATTGAGATGTCTCCTGCCTGTAAACAAACCAATGCAGCTTCTTCATACGAACTGTAATTGGTAGTGTCTGAAGCTACAATGAAAGGTACCTGTTTCATTGCTTCCTGTTTTTCACCTTCCTGAATATAGGTAAATGCCAGCTCGCGGTAACTGTCTTTAAATGGCTTTAGTTCGAGTGATTTTTTTAACCATAGTTCGGCATTTTTAAAGTCGCCAAACAGGCGATAAATCCATCCAATCAACTGGAAAGGAATATTATTTTTTGGGTTAATCGCAGTAGCTTTTTTTTCCCATTTCAATGCTTCGGGCAAGTCGCCTCTTATAAAATATCCTGCACCCAGGTTACCAACTGCAGGTGCATTGTTAGGATTAAACCGAACGGAGGTTTGCAGTAATTCAAATCCTTTGTCGTAATCCGATGCGTAATTGTAGGCATTGGCCAATGCTTTATAAGCTTCTGATGAGGTGCTATCCAGTTTAATTGCATTGTTTGCGGCAGTTTTGCTTGAATCTATCCAGGA
>JAYUBR010000099.1:0-2563 GCA_043740775.1 Ferruginibacter sp.
CGAAGAACCAACTTTTTTTAAAATGTAAGCAATAAGCATAATTAATTAATTTAATAGTAGTTGTCAACCTTTTACATCATCATATCGCCATTAATAAAAAAACAGGGGCGGTGGCAAAAAAGGAATTGGTAAATTTGTTTTCTTATGCTGAATAAAATACCTAAATATTGGATTTGCCAGATTGCAGGGTGGGGAGCCAGCCTGGCAATCTCTTCCTTCTTTTATTTAACTTTATCAGTAAGGAAGGTTGATCATTTTTTACTGCTTATAACAATCAGTGTGCTGCTCGGTATTATCATTACCCACCTGATGCGGATGGTTATCAGGGAATACAAGGTGTTGGAAAAACCACTGCAAACACAGATTATTTCTTTTATTATTTTAACGTTGGTATTTGCTGTAGTATACGCCTGTGCTGATGTAGCGATAGAAAACATTCTTAATTTAAGAGATATGGGCGGGCCTAAAATTTCTTTGGCCAATGAGATTGCACGTAATGCCATCAACAATTTTTTCCTACTGTTTATCTGGAACCTTATCTACTACACTTATCACTATGTAGAACGCAACCGACGCCAGGAAGTAGATACTTTAAAATTACAGTCGGTGGTAAAAGAGCTGGAACTTAAAACCATTAAATCGCATATCAATCCACATTTTATTTTTAATGCCTTAAACAGCATACGGGCACTGGTAGATGAAAACCCTACCCGTGCAAGAACCGCCATTACAGAACTGAGCAATATTTTGCGCAGCAGCATGCAGGCCGAAAAATTAGAAACAGTGCCGCTGGAAAGAGAACTGAACATTGTAAAAGATTACCTGGCATTGGAAAAAATGCGTTTTGAAGAAAGGCTCACTATTGAAATGGAAATTGATGAAGATACGCTGGGCCAGCCTGTACCACCAATGATGTTGCAGACGCTTGTAGAAAATGCTATTAAACATGGCATCAGTAAAAAAATAAGCGGCGGTACCATTAAGGTAATTTCTGATTTTGTAAACGACCATCATGAATTGGTTGTACAAAATTCCGGGCAGTTGAATAGCTCTATTAATGAAGATGGTTTTGGTGTTAGAAGCACTCAATACAGGCTTAATTTATTGTACCAGGGCAAAGCAACTTTTGAGATTAAAAATGTAAATTCAGATATGGTAGAATCCAGGATCACTATGCCTGTAGCTGCTATTGTAAATGTAAACCATTAAAACCATTGTATGCATAGAGCAATTATTATTGACGATGAAAGGTTAGCAAGAAATGAATTAAAAAAATTATTGCTTGAATTTCCGGATGTGGAAGTAATTGATGAAGCTGCAAACGCAGCAGAAGGCATTGAAAAAATTGATGCCCTTAGCCCCGACCTTATTTTTTTGGATATACAAATGCCCGGCAAAACCGGTTTTGATATGTTGACAGAATTAGATAAAGCCCCACATGTAATTTTTACAACTGCTTATGATGAGTATGCGCTGAAAGCATTTGAGGTAAATGCGCTGGATTATTTAATGAAACCTATTGACCCAAAAAGACTGGCCGATGCCATACAAAAATTACAACAGGCAGAAGAAAAAGAACTGGCCGCTAACCAGGCATTTAACCGTGGAATGCTTACAGAAAACGACCAGGTATTTGTAAAAGATGGCGAACGTTGCTGGTTTGTAAAATTATCTGAAGTACGTTTGTTTGAAAGTGTGGGCAATTACGCAAAAGTATTTTTTGCAGGCAACAAACCCCTGATTTTAAAATCGCTGAATGCGCTGGAAGAAAGGCTGGATGAAAAAATATTTTTTAGAGCCAACCGCAAGCACATTGTAAACATGCGCATGATAGAAAAAATTGAACCTTATTTTAACGGTGGCTTATTGCTGGAATTAAAGGGCGGCGAAAAAGTAGAAGTAAGCAGAAGACAGGCCGTAAAGTTTAAGGAAATGATGAGTTTATAATATAATCTAAAGGGAAATAATTATATAATGCTTACGCCTGCACTATGCACGGCTGCTGCCATTTCTTTTATAAGCGACACATCTTTTTCAATGGCATTGCCTACTACAATGATATCAGCGCCTGCCTTGCAGTTAAGGTAAACTTTTTCGGGTTCGGTAATGCCACCGCCAATGATTAAAGGTACTTCTATCGACTGTGCTACTTTTTCAATCATGCTTTCGCTGATGGGGCGCATTGCTCCGCTGCCTGCATCCATATAAATTAATTTCATGCCCAGCATTTCGCCGGCCATGGCTGTACACATGGCTATTTCATTTTTATCTGCCGGCAAAGGGCTTGCATTGGAAATGTAAGAAACCGTTGTTGGAGCACCCCCATCAACCACCATGTAACCGGTAGACATAATTTCAAGCCCGCTCTTTTTTACAATGGGGGCAGATACTACATGTTGTCCAATCAGTAATTCTGGATTACGTCCGCTGATTAAAGAAAGATATAATAAGGCATCTGCATACCTGCTAACCTGCGCCGTGCTGCCGGGAAATAAAATGGTAGGAATTGTACAATTTTTTTTAATCAACAGAAGGCATTCATCCAGGTAATTAGAAATCACCA
>JAYUBR010000100.1:0-8486 GCA_043740775.1 Ferruginibacter sp.
CAGCTTGTGTTTGTATACGCTATAGAAAAAAATTATCACTGCAACGATAGTTCGAAAACCATAGACTACACAAAATTGGAATTGACTTTTACACGCCGGTATTATTTTGACAATGAAAAATTATTTTACACTATCATCAAAGACGAAAAACGTAATTTATCAAAACAAAAAGACGCAGCAGATTTTTTGCTAAGAAGTAAAGAGTACAAAAAAATATTAAGAGCAAACCTAAGGTAACAAAGTGTAAAATCTGTTGTTGTTTATAGTTGCTGATGCTCCTGAATTTGCTTAAAAGCCAATCCCTCGCTACATATCACAATATTCTCTAAACAATTCTACAACAACTGCAAACACTTTTTTAAACTGTCTTTCCATGCAGGAATACTGATATCAAAAGTTTGCTGAATTTTGGTAGTATCCATCACAGAATAAGAAGGCCGTTTTGCGGGGGTTGGATAATTAGAAGATGGAATGGGGTTTACCAAGCATTTGCTGCCCGATAATTCTTTAATGGCATCAGCAAACTGGTACCAGTTGATAACGCCCGTGTTGGAATAATTATAAATGCCTGGCTGCGCAGCAGCTTTACCAGAAGTGATGACCTGCATAATTGCTGCTGCCAGATCGGCTGCATAAGTGGGGCACCCTACCTGGTCGCTCACTACTTTTAACTGTTCCTTTTCTTTCATCAGGCGCAACATTGTTTTTACAAAATTATTTCCAAAGCTGCTGTACACCCAGGAAGTACGGATGATAATAGTGCCCGGATTTTGCTGTTGTGCCAGCTCCTCTCCTTTTAATTTGGTTGCACCGTACCTGTTTACAGGTGCTACAGGGAAATCTTCGGTATAGGGAACTGTTGCGGTGCCATCAAAAACATAATCGGTGGAAATATGGATGAACAGGACATTGTATGATTTACACATAGCCGCTAAGGTACCGGTTGCAGTACCGTTGATAAGCATTGCCTTTTCCGGTTCAGTTTCTGCTTGATCTACAGCCGTATAAGCTGCACAGTTAACACAGTAATCAATGGTATGGGAAGCAAAATAATTTTTTACTGCTTCTGCATCATCAATGGACAGTGCATCTTTTGTAACAAATAAAAAATTGTATTGGTGGTATGCGGCGCTGATTACCAGCATTTCGTTGCCTAATTGTCCGTTTGCACCGGTAACTAAAATTGTGTTTTTTTCTGCCACGATAAAAATTATAAAATGAAATTGGTTTTACAATCTTCTATGTTTGGAAGAACAAGGTCTTTGGCGGCCACCATTTCTTTACCGGCAGGTACACGCCAGTCAATATTCAATGTTGAATCATTGTACATTAACCCGCCTTCGCTTTCTTTATGATAAAACCCATCGCATTTGTAGATGACTTCCGCGGTTTCTGATAATACAGAATACCCATGTGCAAAGCCCCTGGGCACAAGCAATTGTTTTTTATTTTCTGCTGATAATTCTATACTGAAATATTTATGGAATGTGGACGAGCCGGCTCTAAGATCTACCACCACATCTAAAATAGTACCACTTAAAGCACGTATCAGTTTTGTTTGTGCATTTGGATTTTGTTGAAAATGCAAACCACGGATTACGCCAAATGTAGACTTGGCCTGGTTATCCTGCACAAATTGCATTGTGACGCCACCATCGGAAAAAGTATTGTGATTGTAGCTTTCAAAAAAATAACCACGGTCATCATTGAACACTCTTGGTTCATACACTAATAATCCGGGAAAATCAGTTGTGGTAAACGGCATAAATAATTAAATGTTTAAGAATATGATTGTTTAAAAAAATTGATCGTTTCTGTTAATCCATCTTTAAAATTTTTAGTGGGTTCGTACCCCAGTAAATTTTTTGCGAGTGAAATATCGGCTAATGAGTTCCTGATATCTCCTGCTCTTGGTTCCCTGTAAGTCGCGTCAAAATTACTGTCTAAATATTCTTTACAGGCATTAAATAAATAATTTACAGAAAAATTTTCTCCTGTTGCTACGTTATATACCTGGTTAATGGCATCGGCATTATCCGTTAACATTCCTTTAATATTTATCTGCACTGCATTGTCAACAAAAGTAAAATCCCTGGTTTGTTCACCATCGCCATTGATATAAACGGGCAATTGCTTCATAATGCCTTTTACAAACAATG
Organism: Ferruginibacter sp.; assembly: GCA_043740775.1. Lineage (GTDB taxonomy): Bacteria > Bacteroidota > Bacteroidia > Chitinophagales > Chitinophagaceae > Ferruginibacter. The sequence goes on from JAYUBR010000100.1 coordinate 2,160, forward strand.
GAATTACTGCAGCATAGGCCCCATCAGGGTCCTGGCGTTGACCAAAAATATTAAAATACCTGAATCCTATTAATTTCATACCATACACATCCGCAAAAACCCGGGCATATAATTCGTTTGTTTTTTTTGTGGCTGCATAAGGTGACAGGCATTTACCCACCCGGTTTTCCACCTTCGGTAAAGTAGGTTCATCACCATATACAGATGAAGAAGAGGCATATACAAATTGTGCTACCCTATTATCCACTGCAGCTTTCAGCATATTTACAAAGCCCCCAACATTTACTTCATTAAAATAAACCGGTTCTTTAATAGAGCGGGGAACAGAGCCCAATGCAGCCTGGTGACTGACATAACTAATTCCAACGCAAGCCTGCTGACAAGTATCTGTATTCCTGATATCGCCTTCTATAAATTCAAATGCAGGGTATGGACGAAGCACAGCAAGATTTTTATCAAACCCGTTAACCATATTATCCAGCACCCTTACTTTTCGTGCCCCGTTTTTTAATAAATATTCTGCGATATGGCTGCCGATAAAACCTGCACCACCGGTTACTAAAAAATCAGCGTTGCTTAAATCCTTTGTATGAAAATTGTTATTCATTTACGATTTTTATTTATCCATTATCTGGTTTTCCTCTTATTACAAACTCCAGTACAGCCTGCTTTTAACAGTCGTTCTGTAAATACCTTTCAGATCAGCAATCATAGCTTCCGGTTTTGTAATGCCTGCAAAATACGCATCGTCTAATTTTTTATACTCATTGTGCGGCACTGCTACAATTACTGCATCATAATCATTTGCAACTTCAGTTGTGAGGCCAAAGCCATACTCCTGCATTAATTCTTCACCGGATGCAAGTGGATCTGTAACGTCAACATTCAAAGAAAAAGATTGTAATTCCTTTACCACATCAGCCACCTTACTGTTGCGTATATCGCTTACATTTTCTTTAAATGTAGCGCCCATCACCAACACTTTCGCATTTTTTATGTTTGCGTTATTTTGAATGATGTGTTGTAAAACTTTTTTAGCAATGTAGCCAGACATGCCATCATTGATAACACGCCCCGCTAAAATTACCTGGCTGTCATATCCAAGTTGCCTCGATTTATAAGTAAGGTAATAAGGATCAACGCCAATGCAATGCCCACCTACAAGACCTGGCTGAAATTTTAAAAAATTCCATTTCGTTCCGGCAGCCTCCAACACTTCAAAAGTATTGATGCCCATCCTGTCAAAAATTATTGACAGCTCGTTCATTAAAGCAATGTTGAGATCACGTTGTGTGTTTTCAATAATCTTTGCTGCCTCGGCTACTTTTATGCTGGATGCTTTGTGCACGCCGGCCGTTACTACCAACTCATATACTTTTGCAACCAGGTCAAGGCTTTCTTCATCGCAGCCGCTTACTACTTTAATAATTTTTGCCAGCGTATGTTCTTTATCACCGGGATTAATTCTTTCAGGCGAATAACCTGATTTAAAGTCTATAATATTTTTTAAGCCGCTTAATTTTTCAATAATAGGTAAGCAATCTTCTTCTGTACAACCAGGATATACTGTACTTTCAAAAACTACATAATCGCCTTTTTTAATTACTTTTCCTATCGTTTCACTGGCTCTTTTTACCGGCACAAGATCAGGCACATTGTGTTCGTCTACCGGGGTAGGTACAGCTACAATATAAAAAGCGGCCTGTTTTAAAACTTCCAGATCGTTGGTAAATTCAATATCACAACCTTCAAATGCGCTTACTTCCAGTTCCTGGCTGGGATCAATATTGTTACGCATCATCTCTACTCTTTTCGCATTGATATCAAAGCCGATCACCTTAATTTTTTTTGCAAACTCCAATGCTATTGGTAAGCCAACATAACCCAATCCTATTACCGCCAGTGTTTCGTTTTTATCTATCAGATCCTGGTATTTCATTCTATTTTATTTTATATGCCCATAACCCCTGTGGTGAATAGCGTTGTCAGGCTCCGCTTTTAAACGAGGTTATGGATTTTTTATTGATTATTTATTACTTTTTTACGGAGAAGCCTAATGGTTTATACAAATAAAGGATATATTTTTGTATGATTAAAAAAAATATATCCTTCTATGATAATTAACTGCTCTTTGTTATTTTGCTTTTGTAAATTCTTTAGGCAGTTTATACAATTCTTCGGGTGGCAATGATTTAAAATATTCGTAAGTAATTTTTAGTCCTTCTGCCCTATTGACTGTTGGCTGCCATCTCAGTATTTCTTTTGCTTTCGTAATATCCGGCTGTCGCTGTTTTGGATCATCTGTTGGCAAAGGTTTATAAATTATTTTTTGTGAAGTGCCGGTTAGTTTTATTATTTCTTCTGCAAAATTCTTTAAAGAAATTTCATCGGGATTGCCAATGTTTACCGGTTGTTCATGATCACTCATCAACAGGCGGTAAATGCCTTCTACCAGGTCGGCTACATAACAAAAACTTCTTGTCTGGCTCCCGTCACCAAATACCGTTAAATCTTCTCCGCGTAATGCCTGTCCGATAAATGCAGGTAGTGCACGGCCATCATTCAACCGCATCCTTGGACCATAAGTATTGAATATTCTTACAATCCTTGTTTCAAGATGATGGAAGGTATGATATGCCATGGTGATTGCTTCCTGGAAACGTTTGGCTTCGTCATACACGCCTCTTGGACCTATGGGATTTACATTACCCCAGTATTCTTCCGTTTGAGGATGTACCAACGGATCGCCATATACTTCACTGGTGCTTGCAACAAGCATTCTTGCTTTTTTTGAAAGCGCCAGTCCAAGGCAATTATGGGTACCGAGTGAACTTACTTTTAATGTTTGTATAGGTATCTTTAAATAATCAATCGGACTTGCCGGTGAAGCAAAATGTAATATATAATCCAGCTTGCCAGATACGTGAATGAATTTAGAAACATCATGGTGATAAAATTCAAATCCCTTTAACTTAAAAAGATGTTCTATGTTTTTAATATCGCCTGTAATCAGGTTATCCATTCCAATAACATCGTAGCCTTCTTTTATAAAACGATCACAAAGATGTGAGCCTAAAAATCCGGCAGCACCTGTTATTAATACCCTTTTGTTTGCCATAAAATTCCTGTTTACTTAATGTCTGAAGTCTGATTTTTTAATGTTTGATGTTTAAAGCCCATGCCCTGAATTATTAATTATTAATTATCAATTATTAATTAATACTCAGCTTTGCACAATAGCCCGCCTACCAATACTTACGTAATGATACCCCAAGTCTTCCATATGTTTCAAATCAAATAAATTGCGTCCGTCAAAAATGGCTTTGTTTTTTAGCAACGACGTTATTTTGTTAAAGTCCGGCGTTCTAAACTCACTCCATTCAGTTGCAATTACCAATGCATCTGCATCTTTCAGCGCATCGTACTGGCTTTCTACAAATGTAATTGTATCGCCCAATACCTGTTTTACATTGTTCATAGCTTCGGGATCGAAAGTGGCTATAGTGGCCCCCGCTGCAAGAAAGGCTTCAATTAAATATAATGCCGGCGCTTCTCTTATATCATCTGTATTGGGTTTAAAGGCCAATCCCCATAAAGCAATTTTTTTACCTTTTAAATCGTCATTAAAATAAGCTTTTATTTTAGGCACCAAATGAAGTTTTTGTTTTTCATTTACGTCCATTACCGCTTCCAGTATTTTAAAACTATAGTCTACTTCATTAGATGACCTCGCTAAAGCCTGCACATCTTTTGGAAAGCAACTTCCACCGTAACCAATACCCGGAAATAAAAAGCGCCTGCCAATACGTTCATCACTTCCAATTCCTTTACGAACCATATCCACATCTGCCCCCAACAGTTCACACAGCTGGGCTATTTCATTCATAAAAGTAATTTTAGTTGCCAAAAAAGAGTTGGCTGCATATTTTGTTAACTCGGCACTTTTTTCGTCCATGAAAATTACCGGGTTACCCTGGCGAACAAATGGCCCATATAAATCACTCAATACTTTTTTTGCTTTTTCAGATGAAGTGCCAATCACCACCCTGTCTGGTTTCATAAAATCATCCACTGCAACCCCTTCTCTTAAAAACTCCGGATTGCTTACAATATCAAAAGTACCCTCAATACCACCATTTTCGAGCAAGACTTTTTCTACTTTTGCGGCTGTGCCCACAGGCACCGTACTTTTATCAATAATTATTTTATAGTCACCTTCTTTTATAAGTGCTCCCAGTTCTTTTGCAACGCCTAAAATATATTTTAAATCAGCGCTTCCGTCTTCTCCGGGGGGTGTTGGTAAGGCAAGAAAAATAACCTGTGCATCTTTTATTCCTTCTGCCAGCGAAGTGGTAAACTGAAGCCTGCTTTCCTTCTGATTTCTTAAAAATATTTTTTCAAGTCCAGGTTCATAAATGGTTATTTTTCCCGAAGAAAGTTTATCAACTTTAGCTTTGTCAATATCTACACAAATTACCTGGTTACCTGTTTCTGCAAAACATGTTCCAGTTACCAATCCTACATAGCCTGTTCCAACTACTGCAATTTTCATAATTAAGGGTTTATATAATTTAAGATATTAGATACAATAAATGATTGTTGCTCTTCATCCAGTTCTGTATGTATGGGCAATGATATTACCCTTTCGGTTAGCCAGTCTGTTACCGGCAACTGGTAATTACTTCCACCAAAAGCATCAAACATTTTTTGTTTGTGACAAGGCACTGGATAATAAATCATTGACGGAATTCCTTTCTCAGCCAGGTAGCTGTTCAGTCCGTTCCGGTCAACCTCGTTAAGTGTTAAAGTGTATTGATGAAAAACATGTTTGCTGAAGGCTGCTCTAAACGGAGTGGTTATTTTTTGATGACCTGCAAAAGCATTGTCATAAAAATCAGCCGCCTTTCTTCTTGCGGCAATGTATTCATCCAGGTGTGTTAATTTAATATCCAGGATAGCCGCCTGCATAGCATCTAACCTGGAATTGCAGCCCACCATGTCATGATAATATTTTTTGCTTTGCCCGTGTGATGCTATCATTTTTAACTTCTCTGCTAACGCATCATCATTGGTAAATATTGCTCCTCCATCGCCAAAGGCTCCTAAATTTTTTGACGGATAAAATGAGGTGCAACCAATGTGGCCAATACCTCCTGTTTTTGTAACCGATCCATCAGTAAAAGTATAATCACAGCCAATGGCCTGGGCATTGTCTTCAATAACAAACAGTCCATATTTTTTTGCAATGGCCATTATCTTTTCCATCTCTGCAGCATGGCCATACAAATGAACCGGAATGATGGCTTTTGTTTTTGGAGTGATGGCTTTTTCCAGGGCTCCTGCATCCATACAAAAAGTATGCTTATCCACTTCTGTAAACACAGGTTGTAAATGCAGCAATGCCGCCGCTTCAACAGTAGCAATATAAGTAAAGGACGGAGTAATTACTTCATCGCCTGGCTTAAGACCAAGCGCCATCATGGAAATTTGTAAAGCATCTGTACCATTGGCACAGGGAATTACATGCTTAACCTGACTGTATGCAGCGAGGTTTGTTGCAAAATCATTCACCGCTTTACCGCCAATAAACTGGCTGCTTTCCATCACATTTAAAACAGCCGCATCCACGGCTGTTTTAATTTTTAAATACTGCTTTCTTGTATCAACCATTTGCAAAGGCCTCATATCTTATTTTTTTCGATGGCAAAGATAGCGATTCAACACGCAGTTTCAAATTTGAACCTATTGTAATACCACCTGTTATAATTGAAATTTTGCTGGTATTTTTGTCGTAAAAAAACTAAGTGGGCACTTTCCTTTATACAATTTTTCTTAACCTGTATGTTGCCGGCATTAAGCTTTTATCCTTCTGGAATGTTAAGGCAGACTTATGGATCAAAGGCAGAAAAACTTTTCCGGCAGTTACATTTATCAACAGCAAGGATACAAAAACAATCTGGATGCATTGCGCCAGTTTGGGTGAGTTTGAACAGGGAAGACCAGTGATTGAAAATTTAAAAAGACAATACCCCGCCGTTAAAATTGTGCTTACCTTTTTTTCGCCCAGCGGGTATGAGGTTCAAAAAAATTATCCCGGTGCTGATGCGGTTTTTTATTTGCCCATGGATAGTAAAGCCAATGCAGATAAAATGATTGGTGCCATCAATCCATCGCTGGTATTATGGGTAAAATATGAATATTGGTTTTATTATTTACAGGCATTTAAACAACAAAATATTCCAGTATTACTGGTATCAGGTATATTCAGAAACAGTCAGCCTTTTTTTAAATGGTATGGTACTACATGGAAAAAAATACTGCCCTTCT
>JAYUBR010000101.1:0-2555 GCA_043740775.1 Ferruginibacter sp.
AATCCAGGTTAACAGAAGCAGCATAAGGATTGCCTATTACCGTGTAAGCATCCGCAACAGATACTATTTGCTGACCTTTTTTTAGAGTACCCGTTGGCCGGACGGTTGTTGTTCCGAAACTGACAGGGTCCGCTATGGTTCTGTCTCCCCTTACATACAACATATAGCCTTGCTTGTCGGGCGCATTTGTTGGAACCGGGGTGTTTGTGGCACTATTCCAAAAAGCCGTTGGAGTATAAAAACGTATTGAAGATGTGGTACCGCTACCTAATCCGTTAAAAAAATCAAACCCTGCAGCCGTTGCTGCAGCACCGGTTGTAAACTGATGACCCGTTATTAAAGTGCCGTTGCCTGCTGTTTCACCAGCAGGAGCAGCGGGATTAGGAGCAATACCGCCCGCCCAGGCACCCCTGATGGTTAGGCCGGTTACAGGAATCGTTAATAATCTCCATGACCTTTTACTGGTGCCGATGAATCGTTCAGCGGTAACGTTGGTTGCCCCGATTAATGTGCCCAAAACCTTCCCGACGTATGCAGTTCCGTTTACGTCACTTTTAAGCGTAACATGTTGGGCGTTTAAATCTAAAATATCATTACTGCTACCGAAAATAATACCCCCATAAACAGACAAGTCTGTGTACAGTGTAGTAGTAACGGCAAGTACATGGTTTAAGGTAAGGTTAGCAATTGATGATGCATTAGATGCAAAATACAATGATTCTGCATTTCCGGATGCACCACCTAAGGTAAGATTAGTGGTTAAATTACCGCCAAGCTTGCCCACGGTACTTGTAATACCCCCATTAGACGTAAAATCTGTACCGATATTAAAAGTGCCGTTAGTAAGGGCAAGCGTACCATTAACGGTGGTGATATTAAATGGATCAATGGTAGCATTCCCCGATGCCTCGTTAATAATAAGATTGTTGTAATAACCAAATGCTACGGTTTGACTTGCACCATAATATTCAACGGTACCAGAAGGAATTGCTTGTCCATTATTACTTCCTGAAAATCGCACCAGACCAGCCATAGAGGTAAAATCTGTAAAAGTTAAATTTCCTGAACTCATTTCCAGTGTTGCCCCCGACACGATTGATAAAGCAGTGCCGTCCATTTGAAAACCAGCCATATTAAGTAATGTACCACTATTTGGTATTTCTAATAAACTAACACCGGTTATATTTCCGGAAGCCTTTTGAATACCGGTTGTATTAGTTAATTTAATTCCTCCCAGATAATTTCCTGCAACTATCGTTTGACCCCCGGCGGAATTATAATAAACCACTTTTGGTACCCAGTTTATCCCGCCGGACAATGGGGTTGCTGTTGTGTTTGATGTCTGAATCTGGCCGCTTCCAGTTCCATTAACAAAAGTGTTATTAACAATCAACGCAAAACCTGTCATATCCAGCACACCAGAGTTAACTGTCAGCCCTGAAGTAAAAGTTAAGTCAGCTCCCGCAGTTACATTTCCCCCACTAATGATCAATGCATTGATTGAAGAAATGCCAGCATTAAAAATTAAATTTCCGCTACCAATTTTGGTCAAAGTAAATGCGCCGGTTAGATTATTTAAAGCTATTGAGCCACTTGAAACACCCACAGAAGTATTTGCACCCAAAATAACAGGACCACTGAAAGTGGCGGCAGAAGCAGCACTATTATTAACCGTGCCATTACCTGCCAAACCTGCGCCGCTTAGTGTAAGGGATTCAGCATTCGACAGGCTGAAGCCATTTAAATCCAATACTCCGCCGGAAGCTACTGTAGTTCCTGCAGCTGTAGTTCCAAGTGGTGAGTTTGATCCACTGCTTGATTTACCAATTCGTAATGTGCCTGTGCTTATAGTTGTTGTACCCGAATAAGTATTCAGACCTGCAAGAGTTAATATTCCGGAACCCAATTTTGTAATGCCAAAACCACCACTCACAACTCCTGAAACCGTTAAATTTGAAGTTGCAGAACTAAAGTTAAAAGTTGTAGCAACGGTAAGAATAAGTGGGCAAGAAATAGTTGTAGTAAATCCAGCACCTGTAGTAATAGTTGCACCTATTGTTAATGTTTCTGCTCCGGTAGTATTGGAAATGCTGTTTGAGCCAGAGAATGATATAGTGCTACATTGTCCATTTGCAGTGAGTTTGGGAGCAAAAAGAACAGTTCCACCCAAGGCAGGTATTGTAAGAGTATTAGCAGAAGCTGGAACGCCGGCGGGATTCCAGTTTGATGCTGTATTCCAGTCAGTTGTTGTCCCCAGCCATGCCTTGGCTTGTGCTTTTAAAGTGGATACTGACACCATAAAAAGCAGGACTGACAGGATAACAGGTAATTTTAATTTAAGTAATTTTATTTTCATGTAATTTAATTGTATTAAAAACTGTAATAAAAAAATAAAAAAAGATTTAGAATTGGGCTTATATTCCACCTTAAGATTTTAAATTGGTTACAGCTAATTTTCCAAATAAGAGAAATCAAATTATCGGCACTAAGGTAAAAAAAGTTTCCTTGCATCAAATATCAATTTAGATATAAAACACTATAAGTATTTTATTAGT
>JAYUBR010000102.1:0-2550 GCA_043740775.1 Ferruginibacter sp.
CCATGGCCGAGCTCGCCGACGAGTGGGCAGCCAAAGGAATAAAAAATATCTGGGGTTCCGTGCCTGATATCATGGAGATGCAAAGTGAGGCCGGTGCAGCCGGTACTGTTCATGGAGCTTTGCAAACAGGGTCACTAACCACTACTTTTACGGCCTCGCAGGGGCTGATGCTGATGTTGCCGAACATGTATAAAATTGCCGGTGAATTAACAGCTTGTGTAATTCATGTGGCTGCCCGTTCGCTGGCTGCACAGGGCTTATCTATTTTTGGCGATCACCAGGATGTAATGGCTGCAAGAACTACCGGCTTTGCCATGTTAAGTTCTATAAGTGTGCAGGAAGCACATGACTTTGCATTGATAGCACAGGTAGCTACCTTAAAATCAAGGATACCAATAATACATTTTTTTGATGGTTTTCGTACTTCGCATGAAGTAAATAAACTGGAGTTGCTGAGTGATGAACAGATCAGATCAACGATACCGGATGACCTTGTAATAGCACATCGCAAAAGAGGTTTGAATCCCGAGCATCCGTTTATAAGAGGCACTGCTCAAAACCCCGATATTTATTTCCAGGGAAGAGAAACGGTGAATGACTTTTATAATAAAATGCCCGGCATTGTTGAAGAAGTAATGCATGATTTTGAAAAGATGACTGGCAGAAAATATGAACTGTTTCAATATTCCGGTTCGCCGGATGCAGAACGTGTTGTAATCATCATGGGTTCCGGCGGCGAAACAGTGGATGAAACAGTAAAGGCTTTGAATAAGGCCGGTGAAAAAACAGGTGTTATCCAGGTTCGTTTATACAGGCCCTTTTCATTGGATCATTTTATAAAAGCAATTCCCGCCACTGTAAAATCAATTGCTATTCTTGATCGTACCAAAGAATCCGGCGCAGCCGGAGAGCCCATGTACCAGGATGTTTTAGCAACTTTGGTAGATGCATTGCAGCAGGGTAAAATACAACAATTACCAAGGTTGATTGGTGGCCGTTATGGTTTATCTTCCAAAGAATTTACACCAGCCATGGTGAAAGCAGTGTTTGAGGAGTTGAAAAAAGATAAACCCAAAAACGGATTTACCATCGGTATAAATGATGATGTAACATTCACCAGTTTGGCATACGATCCATCTTTTACGTTGGACGAATCTGAATGGAGACAAGGGTTATTCTTTGGCCTTGGTGCTGATGGAACAGTAGGAGCCAATAAAAATACCATTAAAATTATCGGCGAAAATACCGGCCTGTTTGCACAGGGATATTTTGTGTACGATTCAAAAAAATCGGGTGCAAGAACCGTATCGCATTTAAGGTTTGGACCAAAACCAATCAGGGCACCTTACCTGATTTCAAAAGCAGATTTTATTGCCTGTCACCAGTTTAACTTTATTGAAAAAGTAGAGATGCTGGATTTTGCAAAAGAGGGCGCTACCTTTCTAATCAATAGCCCTTATGATAAAGATGAAGTGTGGAGTAAGTTAACAGGGCAGGTGCAAAAAATGATCATTGATAAAAAACTGAAAGTTTATATTATTGACGCCACCAACGTTGCACGGGAAACCGGTATGACAGGGCGTATCAATACCATTATGCAGACCTGTTATTTTGCATTGTCGGGTGTATTGCCAAGAGAGGATGCCATTAAGCAAATTAAAAAAACCATTGAAAAATCTTACTTTAAAAAAGGCCAGAAAGTAATAGACCAGAACTTTGTAGCAGTGGATGCAACGCTCGCTAATTTGTATGAAGTAGATTATCCAAAAATAGTTTCTGCAGCCGTGCATGAGTTATTGATTGTGGCCGCAAAAGCGCCCGCCTTTGTGCAGGATGTTACTGCGGTAATGATGGCGGGTCATGGTGATGAATTGCCCGTAAGCAAAATGCCCATTGATGGAACTTATCCAAGCGGTACCACCAAATGGGAGAAAAGAAATCTATCTGATATGGTACCCATCTGGGATGCAGATACCTGTATTCAATGTGGTAACTGTGCTTATGTTTGTCCGCACAGCGTAATAAGAGCCAAGTTTTTTCACAAAGATTATTTGAAAAAAGCACCGGAAGGATTTGCTTCTGCTCCAATCAATTCAAGAGGCTTTCCCGAAACACAATATTCATTGCAGGTTTATCTGGAAGATTGCACTGGTTGCAATTTATGTGTAGAGGTTTGTCCGGCTGTAAATATTACCGACCGTACCCGCAAGGCCATCAACATGACGGAGAAAGAACCCATCCTGGAACAGGAAAAAATGAACATCGGATATTTTGAAAATATCCCGTGGAACGATCGTTCAAAAATTGATTTCTCTACCGTGCATGGTGCCCAATTTTTAGAACCATTGTTTGAGTTTTCAGGTGCCTGCGCCGGTTGTGGTGAAACGCCTTATTTAAAATTATTATCACAACTATTTGGCGAACGTTTATTGGTTGCGAATGCAACAGGTTGCTCTTCTATTTACGGAGGGAACTTACCAACAACTCCATGGACAGTAAACAAAGATGGAAGAGGCCCAGCCTGGTCAAACTCTTTGTTTGAAGACAATG
>JAYUBR010000103.1:0-2549 GCA_043740775.1 Ferruginibacter sp.
ATTGGTTCTAAGCTCCCTGAACTGTTCGGCAATAAGGCTGCGCTTACCTGCACCCACTACAATAGCTGAATCTTCAGAATGCGGCTGAAAAATTAACTCTGCTAAAACCGGCATGCCCAGTAAATTTTCTATTTGCGATCTGAAGAGTACCTTTTGACTGGTAAACTCATTTAAAAATATAAAGAGGATGCAAAAAAACAGTGCCGCCAGGATACCAATCGTATAATTTCTTTTAGGCACAGGGTATATGATGCCTCCTGCTTCAGGGGTTTCCAGTACCCGGTAATTGGGTACAATAGAAGCCGCCGTAATGGCAGATTCTTCTCTTTTTTGCAACAAAAAAGTATAAATGGTATTTTTTATGCTTTGCTGGCGGCTGATATCCAGCAGGTTTCTTTCTTTTAAAGGAATTTTACTAAGGCCTGCATTAAATTGACTGTTACCCGCTTGTAACCTATTGCGGCTGATCACCAAACTATTTCTTAAATTGTCAATGCTGGTTAAAATACTTGGTTTAAGTTTTGTTATCAACGCCTCATCCACTTCAATCTCTGGATTTTTACTACCCGACATCTGGCGGGTTTTTTCCAATTCAAATTCTGTTTGATACAACTGGTTCAGCAACCCGGTTAACACAGGGTCAGTCATCCCCAACGAAGCTGGCTCGGCATTTTTATTCATATTACGCCCCCGCACATAGTCTTCTGTTTGTTTCAATATATCCAGTTGAACATTGATCTCTGCAATTCGTGCATCCGTTTCTTTTAATTTGGTCAAATAAAAATCGCCTTCCTTACTTAAATCAACAATGCCCTCGCTTGATTTGTAAGCCATCATGTGTTTTTCGACACCGCTTAATTCATCCGCCACCAATTGCAACCTTCCATCCAGAAATTTTTGTGTATTTTCATAAATCCTCCTTTTATAATCAACAGTTGAAGTGCCATAGAGATAAATAATATTATTAAGAATATCAACCGCTCTCTCGGGAACAACATCTGTTAAAGACAGGTCCACTATGGAAGATATTTTCGAAATAGGAGCAACGCTGAGAGATCCTTTTAATTTTCCAACAGCAGCAGATATTGGCTCTATAAAAATTAACAGTTTATCTAAATTAATTGTTGGCACATACTCTTTATTGATACGCCAGCGGATTTTTCCAAAATCAGCACTTACCAAAGAATCAAGTGGATACAATGACCCGTTAAAGTTGATTTTATTGCCAACAATCTGTGCTTCTCCTGTTATATCTGATTGAACCAGTTCCGGATTCTCCAATTCCAGTTTAAATGGTAAATTGTCATAATACTGGGTTGATTTTATTCTGCCTTGCCCGATGTACAATACATTCAACTGCATTTTTACAGCAACCTTTCTAAGCAGTTCCGATGAAGTGATCACCTGCATTTCCCGCTCAGTTTCCGCACTGTTACTTTTATTTTCCAGCCTGAAAATCTCTTGTAAATTGGCACTTTTCTGTTGGGAATCATCATTTACTACCAACCTGGTACTGGCTTGATAAACCGGCACCTGATATTTTAAATATATTTTGGTTCCCAAAAAACCTATTGCTAATGCTATAATAACCAATGGCCAATAGGGAAGAATCCTGTAAACCAACCGCTGAATCTGTTCCCCCTGGTCTTTGGAATCCTGTTGTGTATATGTATCCGGAGAGTTTGTTGTCATTAAAAAGTAAGCAATTTATTATTTACGAAGATTGATAATAGTAAGCAGTAAAGATAACCCCACGGCTGCTATACCAAGGTACTGAGGCACGCCTTTACGGGCGATAAATTTTGATTTTACCGGTTCTACATATACCACATCGTTTGTTTTAAGGTAATAGTATGGAGAATTGAATAAATTTTTCGATAAAAGGTTAACCCTTGCAAAATTTCTTTTTCCATTTACTTCCCGTAGTACCAATACATTATCCCGCTTGCCAAATTCTGTTAAGTCACCCGCCATACTGATTGCTTCCAATATGGTAATACGCTCGGTCGGCATAGTAAATCTGCCCCTGGAGGCAACTTCTCCCAATACGGAAAAATTATAGTTTAGAAAACGAACATTCACTACCGGGTTTTTGGTATAGTCCTTAAACAATTGGGTAAGTGTATCTTCTAATTGTATTCTGGTGAGCCCTACCGCCGTTACTTTACCAATGTAAGGTATTTTGATGGTTCCATCTGCCTCAACCAGGTATCCGGCTGCAGCAGTGCCTCCGCCAGAAGATGCTGCTGAGCCTGCTCCAATGGCAGAGTTAAGCGTCTGCAGATCAGAGATGTTACTACCGCCCACTATGATGGATAGCTGGTCATTTTTTTGGATGGGGGTTTCGAATGCTGTTTGTGCTTTGCTAGCTGTACCCAAAGTATCTTTTAAATCATTCAAATACACCACTTGCTTAGAAGATGTACAGGAACTGATACTGACTGCCATTATAAACAAGGCTGCCAAAAAAAGGGGGTATTTATACATCTGTACCATAAGCAAAAGAAGAAGTCTGTTGAAATAAATGTTGGGTGATAAATGACCAATAA
>JAYUBR010000104.1:0-8447 GCA_043740775.1 Ferruginibacter sp.
AGCAAGCTGGAACAATTTTAAATTTCTTTTCGTAAGGAAGAAAAAATAATATTACCAATGGAAAAGCCGCTTATTATTGCGGCTTTTTTATTGGTAAGCAGGTTATAAACATAAACATGGTCGCATTTAATTTTGGGGTTTTTAATCTTAGCAGAAAATCCTGATAAAATTTACCCAAATATATCATCTTATTCATACCAGCCTAACTGCAATAAGTGATAAGGTTAGAACTCTATTTCATATTTTTTCTACTAAGGTTAAACAGCCGTTATTTACGAATGTAAAAATCTTATTCCGCTATGTTTAAAGAATAACCGTAAGGTATCTTCAAATAAAACCATTTTTAAATCAGGCGTCAGCTATTTAAAATGCCTTCTTTAAAATAGCTACCGTTAAGCGGCTAACACAGATCAGTTTTTCTGTTTCATCATGAATTTTCACATCCCACACATGCGTATTGGTACCAAGGTGTAAAGGGGTAGCCGTAGCAATAACGTATCCCTGGCGTGCACTTCTTACATGGTTAGCATTAATCTCCAGCCCTACACAAATAAACTTGTCGGGATCAATTACCAGCGAAGACGCCATACTGCCGGTAGTTTCAGCCAAGGCGCAACTGGCACCACCATGTAACAATCCATAGGGTTGCTTGGTACGCTCATCCACCGGCATTTTTATTTTTAAGTAGTTATCACCTATTGCAGCATACTCCATACCCAGCAAGGTATCCATGGGGCCCAGTGCAATAGCAAGCACCCCCTCTAATTTTAAGGATTTATTAAACCAGATAGCCATAGTTTTATTTTTAACTGATTGAAACATCTTATTTTTTTACAATGGTTGAATTAACTTCTGCAGGTAAAAATTGTGATACATCTCCCCCATTTTTATATACGTCCCGTACCAGGGTAGATGCCACAGAAGTGAATTGCGGAAGGCAGGTAAGAAACACTGTTTCAATATGCCCGTCAAGACTACGGTTCATATCTGCAATGGCTTTTTCGTATTCAAAATCGTTCACATAACGAATGCCTCTTAAAATAAAATTGGCACCTACACTTTTACAACAATTCACTGTTAAACCATCATATACTACTGCATCTACCATTGGTTGATTTTTATAAATATCCTTTACCCATTGTAACCTTTGCTCTTCACTAAACATCGGCACTTTATTTACATTGCGCCCGATACCCACTATTACTTTATCAAATAAAGGTATGGCACGGTTGATAATATCAATATGGCCAAGCGTAACTGGGTCGAAGGTTCCTGGAAAAAGGCAAATACGCATTTTAATTAATAATTGATAATTAATAATTGATAATTTTTCCGATGCTATAACTAATTAAAATCAGTAACACCCTAAGTTTAATTGATAATTTAATAAATGAACTTTAATTTTCCAATGCTAAAACTAATTAAAATTAAGCCACTTTGCAACCTGGCAACATTATCAATTATCCATTAACCAATTTTCAATTAATCAAGGTGCTTTTAGGCGATAAAAGATATAGTACGGCCATTCTTACCGCCACGCCGTTTTCAACTTGTTGCAAAATGATGGATTGTTTACCATCAGCAACATCACTATCAATTTCCACGCCTCTGTTGATGGGGCCGGGATGCATGATCACAATTTCTTTTGGCAATTCATCCAGTAATTTTTTACTAACACCATACGCAAGATTGTATTCCCGCAGGGAAGAAAATAAAACCTGGTTCTGTCGTTCCAGTTGTATGCGAAGCACATTGGCTACATCGCACCAGGCCAGCGCTTTTTTAAGATTGTATTCTACTTTTACCTTTAATGCTTCGGCGATGTATTTGGGTATCAGGGTCGGCGGGCCCGCTACCATTACTTCTGCACCCATTTTTTTTAACAGATAGATATTACTCAACGCTACCCTTGAATGCATAATATCTCCCACCAGTACAATTTTTTTCCCTTCCAGTGTACCCAATTTATCTCTGATAGAAAATGCATCCAGCAAGGCCTGCGTAGGATGTTCATTGATTCCATCGCCCGCATTTACAATGGCTGCCGATATGTGTTTTGCTAAAAAATGAGGCGCTCCGCTGGCACTATGGCGCATTACCACCATGTCTACCTTCATGCTTAAAATGTTATTTACCGTATCCAGCAAGCTTTCACCTTTGGATACTGACGACCCTGAAGCAGTAAAATTAATTGTATCGGCGCTTAACCTTTTTTCGGCCAATTCAAAAGATATTCTTGTACGGGTACTGCTTTCGTAAAAAAGATTTACAATGGTAATATCTCTTAATGAAGGAACCTTTTTTACAGGCCTTTGTAAAACTTCTTTAAACTGAGCGGCTGTAGATAAAATAAGAGAGATGTCTTCTGGTGTAAGCTCTTTAATGCCCAATAGATGTTTGGTAGATAGTTGCATTAAGCGTCAAAGCTAATAGATTTGTTTCAATTACAGGAAATGAATGACACAAATTTTATTGAATAATTTTTTACCTGGCGTAAATGAAAAATTATTTTTCTTAACAGGAATATTAATTCAATCTCTTTTAAATAACCTGTTATCAATATAAAATAACCTGTTCTTTATCCCATTCCACTTTTACTTTTTGTGAAAAAACTGTATCAATGGCTTTTCCAAAATAATCGGGTTGAATAGGTAGTTCCCGGTTAAATCTTCTGTCAACCAGCACACACAATTCAACTTTTTGCGGACGGCCAAAATCCTGCAGGGCATCCAACGCAGCCCTGATGGTTCGTCCGGTATACAATACATCGTCAATTAAAATAACTTTTTTCCCTTCAATAGAAAAAGGGATTTCCGTTTTATTGGCCACCCTTAATTCCTGCCGGATATCATCCCGGTAAAAAGTTATGTCCAATATTCCGTATGCAACTTTTTCACCGGGGTATAGTTGCTGAATATTATCCACCATCATTTTGCTTAGCTGTACACCACGGGGTTGCAGGCCAATAAACACCAGTTCATTTAAATGCAAATGATTTTCCATCAACTGGTTCGAAAGGCGTAAAATAGTAAGGTGTAACTGCTGTTTATCTAAGATCGTTATCAAATTAAAAAATTGTAGGGCGAATTTATTGGTTATTGACCGATAAAAAAAGTCCCCGTAAAACGGAGACCTTCGATTTATTAAAATTGTTTTGTTAAATAACACAGAAAGATAAGCAGGGAGCAAACATTTGCACTAACTAACTCTATATTGTGCCATGCTTCTTATCGCCTGCCTTTGCCTTTGTTGCAGTAGATTTTGGGGCAGCAGTTTTTACCGCAACAGTTTTTTCTTTTACTACAGCAGCTTTTTTTGCAGAAGTTTTTGCTTTTTCAGCAACCGGGGCAGTTACTGCTTCCGTTGAAGCTTTAGCCGCAGCCTTTTTAGTTTCCTTTATTTCTTCCTGTACATTGATTACGCAGTTATGTACGTGTAAATCGGATATATGTTCATAATGATCGGCACTGTTGTCATTTACCCACCGGCCATCATTTAATAAATAACGGTATTCGTATCTTTTACCTGATTCTAAGGTAGCAGTTGCGGTCATAGAACCGTCTTTTTGCTTTTTTAAACTGATGCCGTCATTGTAATTCCAGTTGTTGAATTCTCCCAGTAACAGTCCTGAAGTTGCTTCTCCTGCTACTTCAGCAGACAATGTAAAGGTTACTTTCTTAGCCATATTTTGTTTTGTTTGGTGAAAACTGCAGCCAGTTATTTTAGCAGGTTGCAGTATATTAATATAAGTTTAGATTACTGCTTGATACAAAAAGACCAATTTAGTAACCCATATGCTTATTTCAAGTTTTCCACATATCAACATTTGCTTTTTTTAATTAATGATGCATTGCCTTAAACTGATAAAATACACCCACAGCAAAAACACGATTACTGATTTTAGGATCATTGTCATCATTGATTTTACTAAGACCAAGATTATACCTTGCATCAATACCAAAACCACTGCTGGTTAAATATCCTGCTCCAAAAACCCAGGCAGCATCTATTTTTTTATAATGGTCTTTTACATCTACACTTACATCACCGGCTTTATACTTAGCACTTAGCAACGCTCCAAACTGTGGCCCTGTTTCAATCCTGAAACCTGTGCCTATCAAATATTGCAGCAGTATTGGCAACTGTACATAATTGAGATTGGTTTTGTAAACCACATCTGATTTCGTTTGCTTATATCCCTGGCCAGAAAAAAGCAATTCCGGCTGCACAGCAAATTCTTTTGATAAATGAATATGCGCCAGGCCGCCGAGATTTACAGATATCCGGGGATCAATGTTTGAATTAGAAGATGGATAGCTTATTGTAGCTACATTTAGCCCTCCTTTTAATCCTAGTTCTACATGTTGTGCCTTTAGCAATAACGAACCCGAAACGAGGGTTAACAATAAAAATACTTTTTTCATTTTTTGTGATTTGGTTAATAATAAATTGCCTTAGCCAAATTATGTGCCATTTGAAAATTGTATGGCAGAACAAGGTTAACATTCAATAATATTGAGTAAACATTCCTTCTATTGAGGCAATCATTCCACAGCTTTATAAAATAAATTATATAAAAAACCGCTTCCTGTTATGGAAGCAGTTTAAAATATACTGATTTTAAATTCATTTTTCCAGCATAAAAGGATACTTGTAACCGGTTACAGGTACAAAAGTTTCTTTGATGGTTCTGGCACTTACCCAACGATACAGATTTAAAATACTACCTGCTTTATCATTGGTGCCACTGCCTCTTGCACCACCAAATGGTTGCTGGCCAACTACGGCACCGGTGGGTTTATCGTTGATATAAAAATTACCAGCGCTGTTACGTAAACGGTTAACGGCTAATTCAACCGCATACCTGTCTTGTGCAATAATAGCACCTGTAAGCGCATAGGGAGAAGTGGAATCAACCAGTTGAAGCGCTTCCTCATATTTGTTTTCATCATACACATGCAGCGTTAATATGGGCCCGAACAATTCTTCACACATGGTAACATATTTCGGGTCGGTTGTTTCTATCACTGTAGGTTCAATAAAATACCCTTTTGATTTATCACAATTACCACCGGCAATTATTTTTACCCCACTGCCTTTTTTCTTTGCTGCTTTTATATAACCTTCCAGTTTATCAAAACTTTTTTCATCTATTACCGCATTGATAAAATTGGTAAAATCTTCTGTTGTACCCATCTTCATTGTTTTTAACATGGCTACCAGTTTCTTCTTTACTTCATCAGCAATATTGGATGGAATGTAAGCCCTTGAGGCAGCACTGCATTTCTGTCCCTGGTATTCAAAGGCGCCTCTTGCAAGGGCAGTTACAACAACGTCCGGATCGGCAGATTTATGTGCTATCACAAAATCTTTTCCACCTGTTTCACCAACAATGCGTGGGTAAGATTTATACTTACCCATATTGGCACCAATGGTTTTCCAGAAATGATTAAATACACCCGTGCTTCCTGTAAAATGTACCCCTGCAAAATCCGGATGCTCAAAACAAACTTCACCCAATACCGGGCCATCCACAATCACAAGATTGATTACACCATCTGGCAAACCGGCCTCCTTTAAAATACGCATAAAAACCTGGGCGCTGTACAACTGTGTATGAGCAGGTTTCCAAACTACTACATTGCCACACATTGCAGCACTGGTGGGCAGATTACCGCCAATGGCCGTAAAATTAAAAGGCGAGACTGCCAGTACAAAACCTTCCAGCGGACGATATTCTACCCTGTTGTTCATACCAGGGCTGCTGATGGGTTGCTGACGATAAATATCACTTAAAAAATGAACATTAAACCGCAAGAAATCTATCAGTTCACAGGCTGCATCAATCTCGGCCTGGTAAGGATTTTTACTTTGCCCCAACATGGTGGTGGCTACGATATGCGGACGGTATTTTGTGGCTAATAAATCAGCGGCTTTTAAAAATATGTTCGCCCTGTTTTCCCAGGCCATATTGGCCCAGTTGTATTTTGCTTTTAAAGCCGCAGCGATGGCACTTTTTACATGGCTTGCATCGCCATTATGAAAGTTACCCAGCAAATGTTTATGATCATGTGGAGGATGGATGGCTGTTTTTTTACCAGTACGAACTTCTTCGCCACCGATATATAACGGTATATCTGCTACTTCGCTTTTTAATTGTTTCAACACTTTTTTAAGTGCCCCTTTTTCTGGTGAACCAGGTGCATAATTCAGCACGGGTTCATTTACCGGCATAGGATAATAAAAGTCTCCGTACTGCATATAAAATATTTTTACGCTATTTCCTGAATGGAAGTTTGAAAATTGTTACAAAATGATATCAATATAGCCCGGATATACTCCGGATAATTACTATTTTTTTAATCTTTTTTGGGGGCAAAAAAACGTGTTGCAAGAATTGTATCTATATTAAAATTCTATTTTTCAGCACCATAATTAATAGCGATGATTTTAAAATTATTACCCTTTTGTGCAAGCCATATTTTTCCTGCATCAAGCATCACCCCCTGTGCATTTCGAAAAAGCTGGCTGAAGTTAGTAGTAGCCAATGATAACTTTACCTCTTTTGTAAATACCGCATCATAATTTACTATAAGACCTTCTTTTGTTTTGATAGTATTGTTTAAGGGGAATTGAACAGCCGATGCCAGCATTTCTTTATCGTTGGTAATTACCCATTGCTGCAATTGTTTTATAAATAATTTTAAACCCTTTACATTGCTGATCCCGGCTATATTCCAGCTTACAGGAATGCTGCCATCTGTAAACACTGAGTCATCTTTTAATTCTGCCGGTGATAATGCACTTACTTTCATTAATTCACTATCAACAGACATTACAGTTATATCAATGGGTGCAATCTTTTCGGATAAAGTTTCTTTTGAAGGCTGGTTACAGCTTACCAATAGAACTGCGGAAATAAAGATCAATGAAATGTATTTTTTCATTTTATTTTTTTAAATAAACTGCGTGGCTTATAAAAAAGAAAATTAAAACAATTGCTGCAAAACATTTCATTGTGCAGGCAATAAAATTTTATGCACATAAAATAATACTCACCTGAAATAAAAAAGGCCTAAGAACTCTCCACCTCTTTTTCACTCATCAGGTAGGCCTTGATAAAGCCATCCAGTTCTCCATCCATCACCGGACCAACGTTGCCAACCTCATAATCTGTACGATGGTCTTTGATCATTTTGTAAGGATGAAAAACATAACTGCGAATCTGGCTGCCCCACTCTATTTTCTTTTTGCTGCTATTGGTAGCATCCAGTGCTGCCTGGCGTTTGCGCATTTCTTCTTCGTACAGGCGGCTCTTTAACATCGCCATTGCTTTCTCCCTGTTTTCGCCTTGTGTGCGTGCCTGCTGACATTCCACAATAAAACCGCTTGGTTTATGCGTTAGCCGAACGGCAGTTTCCACCTTGTTTACATTTTGTCCGCCACTGCCACCACTTCTAAAAAAGGCCCATTCCACATCAGCAGGATTAACAGTTATTTCAATACTATCATCAATTAATGGATACACATATACACTGGCAAAACTGGTGTGCCTGCGGGCATTGCTATCAAAAGGGCTGATGCGTACCAGGCGATGCACGCCACTTTCAGCTTTTAAAAAGCCATAAGCAAACGAGCCATCAAACTGAAACGTACAGGTTTTTATACCAGCGCCATCGCCCCATTGCCAATCCAGTTCACTTACTGTCCAGCCCTGCTTCTCGCCATACATGCGGTACATTCGGGCGAGCATTTCGGCCCAGTCCTGGCTTTCCGTTCCGCCTGCGCCGCTGTTTATTTGCAGCAACGCGGGCAGCGCATCGGTGGGTTCGTTCAGGGTGCTTTTAAACTCTGCTTCATCAATGGCTGTATTGGCTTTTGTATAAGCTTCCTTTACCTCTTCTTCCGTTGCTTCTCCTTCTTTCCAGAATTCAAACAGCACGGCAAAGTCTTCGGTTAACTGTACAACATCGTTGTACATATTCACCCAATACTCATTAACTTTTGTTTCTTTTAAAATGGAAGTAGCACGGGCATTGTCATCCCAAAATCCCGGCGAAAGCGAAAGTTCCTTGTCTTTATCTATTTTATATTGTCGGTTAGCGACGTCAAAGAAACCTCCTCAAGACCAGCACACGGTCTCTCATATCCTTCAAATTTTCTGTTGTCATGCTGCAAATTTAAGGGGATATTTTTAAATGGGCAACAACACCAGACGACTGATGGACTTACTTAGTGTACAATTGTAATGTTTCCTTGCTGTGTTATTAACCCACCGCTGTTATAAATGTATTGAGCCCGCCAGGTAAAACTGCCTGTATTAAACATTTGGCCACGATACATACCATCCCACTTTTCGTAGGGATTGGTACTGTTAAAAACAACCTGGCCATAACGGTTATAAATTT
The DNA here is from genome assembly GCA_043740775.1 of Ferruginibacter sp. Classification (GTDB taxonomy): domain Bacteria; phylum Bacteroidota; class Bacteroidia; order Chitinophagales; family Chitinophagaceae; genus Ferruginibacter. The sequence goes on from JAYUBR010000104.1 coordinate 8,409, forward strand.
GCAGCAAATAATTTTTTAAAGAGGGAAGATTGCGCAATG
>JAYUBR010000105.1:0-2548 GCA_043740775.1 Ferruginibacter sp.
AATTAAGTTCTGTAATTGGGGTGGGGTCATCCGCTAAACGGGAGGTGATTGCAAATTGTGCTTCATTCCATTTAACATTCAGCATGTTTTCAATTGCAATGCCAATTTCATATTTTGGCCGGGTATAATTAACCGATGCATCCCATAAAAAATATCCTTTGGCCACAATCCTGTTGTCTTCATTAGCAGGCCTGCTTTTGATATACCGGTACGTGTAGCTGCCGTTAAAACCCTTGCTGGCTTTATAATACAAGCCGCCCGTACTGGTACCCGTTGGCACAAGTGGAATATAATCTTCGCTTTTATTTACTCCCTAAGCTCTTGGCCTTGTAAGATTAAAATTTACAGTTGCAAAGATATTTTTCGACAACTGGTAACGGCCAATCAGGTCAATTCCTTTGCGGATAGTTTACTACCACCTCTTTCAGGTTGTGTATATCTGGTTGCAATTCAATAAAAAATTCCTGTTGATTTTTTGGATAAATATATATTGGTTTATACCCCACAAAAGAGACAAGCAAACTATCTGTAATTGCTTTTGGGCATCTCTAAAAACTCATTTTTTTTGGCCTCACCTTTAATTCCTCTCCAAAAGAGAGGAAAAGAAGAGCTTTTAGAGATGCCCTTTTATAAAAAACGATAAATTCCCTGATTAATTGGTTGTTGTTTTGGCCCCATTTTCCCTGATCTCCGCTACGGATACATATTCAAGCAATTGCCTGCTGCCAGCATCCAACACTTTTACCGGTAATCTTTTTAGACAAAAGGCAACCTGCATCCCCATAATTAAATCGGAAATAAGGATCACACTAAAATGGAAGTATTTTTCTATTTTTTCAAAAACAGGATTTAACCCGTCGTCAACTATTATTTTTTTTGTACATTTGGATAATTCATTTTTAGAAAAAATATTTAAATTCCCCCGTTTCAAAAAATATTTTTTAAAAAATCAATAAAATGTTAAATCCAATATTTACCTTCCAGCGTACATCCATTTGAGCTCACCAGTTTATTCTCCTATAAAAAATCTTATTGCTTTTATCTTATCTTTCGTTTTAACAGCCAATGCTTTTTTACCAAAGCAACGACAAAAGTTTGCAATGCTATAAACCGTACAATATTTAAACTGCTTTTTGTTACCTTATTAAACATAAGAGATTATTTTTCAACAAAAAAAAAATTAAACATGAAAAGAAAAATTTCAGCAGCGATCCTGCTATTTGTAATGCTTGTGAATACCACGGCGCCGGTATTCGCATCGTCTCACAGGGAAGCCCCATTGATTGCCAACGACCCGTTGGCAGATAATACAGATGTGTATGCTTTCCGCAGCCCCGATGACCCTAACTATGTAACCATCATCGCCAATTATGTACCCGGCCAATTGCCTCAGGGCGGCCCCAATTACTACCAGTTTGGTGAAAACATCCGTTACGAAATTCATATTGATAACAACATTGCAACAAAGGGAGATGATATAATTTATCGTTTTACTTTTAACAAAATCAATGAAGATCCTACCACTTTCTTCAACATCAGGTTGGGCAAGCAAAACCTTAAAACAACCTACAAAATGGAAAGAAGTATGGATGGCGGGGTAAGTTTTCAAACAGTTGTACAAAAAGGAATTGTGCCACCACCCAATATTGGCGCACGTTCTATCACCTCACCCGTTGGTTTAGGTGCTTCAGATTATACTCAAGAGGTCGTTAACGCCCTTACAACGGCCACCTCCGGCGAAGAGGTTTTTTGCGGCCCGGCAGACGACCCTTTCTTTGTAGATCTTGGAGGAATTTTTGATCTGGGTGATGCACCCCGTACTAACGGAATGCCACCCACAGACGGATTGAGATGTTTAAACGTTTCTACCATTGCTTTGAAGATAAATATCAGTACTTTGCAAAAAGACAAGAAACCGGTAAGCCAGTGTGTCAGCATCCTTGATCCCAATTATGTTATTGGTGTTTGGGCAAATGCCAGCCGGCAAAAGATAAGTATTTTAAGAGAAGATGGAAAGGGAACGCTCAATTCCGGCCCATGGGTACAGGTATCCCGTCTTGGTATGCCCCTGACCAATGAGGCGGTTATCCCAATAGGATACAAAGACTACTGGAATTCTTTATCCCCTTATGAAGATTTGTCGAAGTTGAGTACATTCGGAAAATTCTTTTACAATCCGGAACTTGCTTTGTACATGGACGATACTTTTTTTGGAGGAGCTGTTCCGGCATTAAAACCGTTGCGGATACAAAGAAATTCTTTAGGGGCATTTGGTTTTGGCAATAACCAAAATGGTTTATATGGCCTTAAAGGTAATGCAGCTTTGAATGGTACAGCACTTGCTGAATCTGCATTTGGCGGCTTGTTATTGCCTGCTGCCAACTCGCCAAGGTCGGTTGACTTATGGCCCATTTTTCATACTGGTGTACCCAACCTGGCGCCCTACCAGCTGGCAACGGGCAAAGCGGGCAATCCATTGGCAATGGGTAAACCGTTTATATCCAACTTTTTACCAAATGGAGGAGATATGCTTCGTCTGAACATGGCT
>JAYUBR010000106.1:0-2546 GCA_043740775.1 Ferruginibacter sp.
CGGTGGTAAAAATCGTATCGGTGTATGGACGGGTGCCGATGTTTTATTACCTCATCCATATTTACATAATACATTTAATTGCACTGATTGCATCTGCGATATTGCCCGGACAGGATTGGCATATCTGGTTATTGAAAGAACCAATCTGGTTTACGAAAGATTTGAAAGGCTACGGATTTTCATTGCCGGTTGCGTACCTGATCTGGATCATTGTAGTGGTAGCACTGTATCCTTTATGTAAACGCTACGATCATTACAAACAAACTCATAAAGAAAAATGGTGGTTAAGTTATTTATAAAAACAAACAAATGCAAACAGCAGCAACTTTAAATATCCCGGTTAAGAGCAAAAGAATTGAATCCATTGATTTGCTTCGGGGCATCATTATGGTGATTATGGCGTTGGACCATAGTCGTGATTTTTTTCATTACGCTGCCTTTTCAGATGATCCGCTGAACCTTGCTACCACTACGCCTTTTTTGTATTTCACCAGGTGGATCACTAATTTATGTGCACCCACTTTTGTATTTCTTGCCGGCACATCCGCATGGCTGCAAAGTCAGCGTAAAACAACAAAGGAGCTTAGTAAATTTCTAATCTCACGTGGGCTATGGTTGATACTGGTTGATTTAACTGTGATGAGTCTGGGTATTTTGGGTGATATCCACTTCGGAGTTTTTGTGCTGCAAACAATCTGGTCTATCGGCATCAGCATGGCCATCCTTGGTTTAATGATCTGGCTGCCGTTTAATGCAATATTCATTACGGGACTGCTCATTGTATTTGGTCACAATGCATTGGATTATGTTGAAAAAAATCATGCAGGACAATTCCCTTTGTGGTGGTCTATGCTTCATGTACGTGGTTTGCATCCATTTTGGGGAAGCCACCAGTTATTTGTAGTATATCCCTTTCTTTCATGGAGTGGGTTAATGATGCTGGGCTATTGCTGTGGCAAAATTTTCACACAGTTTGAAACAGCAAAACGAAATAAAATTTTACTGTGGCTTGGTAGTAGCCTGCTGGCATTTTTTGCAATGCTAAGGGCAACCAATTCATATGGTAATCCCTTCCAGTGGTCGCATCAAAAAAATGCATTGTTCACTTTGCTTTCCTTTATGGATGTACATAAATACCCACCTTCCCTTTTGTATATGTGTGCTACTATTGGCCCGGGTCTTATTTTCCTTGCATTAATAAAAAATACACAGGGACATTTCGCAAAAATCATGATCGTATATGGACGTGTTCCGTTGTTCTTTTACATCCTCCATTTTTATGTACTACATATCCTTGATATCATTTTATTTCTTTCAAGAGGGCATAGTATTACGGAAGGTATGACCGGTGTAAAAGGGTTGTCATTCAAGTTTATCATTCCTGGCGAAGGTTACAGTCTGTGGGTGGTATATGCCATTTGGATAGCAGTAGTAGTAGCTATGTACCCGTTATGTAAATGGTACGACCATTATAAAACAAATCACCACGAAAAAAAATGGCTTAGTTATTTATAAAAAAAATACATGCAAGTAGCAAGCATCAACAGCCCCGTTAAAGGCAAAAGAATTGAATCAATTGATTTACTCCGTGGAATAGTAATCATCATCATGGCGCTGGATCATGTACGGGATTATTTTCATGCCGATTATTTTTATTATGATCCAACTGACATGACGAAAACAAATGCCGCCGTTTTTTTTACCCGGTGGATCACCCATTTTTGTGCACCGGTATTTGTATTTCTTGCAGGCACTTCTGCATTTTTGGTGGGAGAAAGAAAAACAAAAAATGAACTGGCGGGATTTTTATTAAAGAGAGGGCTATGGCTACTGTTGCTGGAAACAGTGGTAATCAATTTTGCCTGGAGTTTCAATCCATCCTATCCATTTTTTCGGCTGCAGGTAATTGGTACGCTGGGAGTATGTATGATGATAATGTCGGCACTTATTTACCTGCCATCGAAAATTATATTGGTAGTGGGTCTGCTCATTCTATTCGGACATAATTTATTGGATAATATTCAGGTAACAGGCAATAGCTTAAAAGATTTTTTGTGGGCTTTACTGCATCAGCGTAAAAGATTTTCTTTTGGTAGGAAGTTGATTGTAACCGGCTATCCGGTTCTTCCCTGGCTGGGCATTATGGCATTGGGCTTTTGTTTTGGTACGTTGTATAAAAAGGGAATGGATGAAGTAATTCGAAGGAAATATTTACAGATAATTGGCAGTGTTGCAACAGGGGTATTTTTCGTTATAAGAGTAACAAATTTTTATGGTGATATGGCTCCCTGGTCTTCACAAAAATCTTTTATACTAACCATCTGTTCTTTTTTAAATGTTACAAAATATCCGCCTTCCTTATTGTATGCATTGATGACGCTGGGGCCTGCATTGATTGTTTTGGCAATGTTAGAAAAGCCGTTAAACTGGTGGGGGGAAATCATCATACCCGTTGGACGGGTACCGCTCTTTTTTTACATCCTTCATTTGTTTCTCCTTCACGGGCTGGCTGTAGTAGCTGTTGTTTTAAGCGGCAGACCGTGGAC
>JAYUBR010000107.1:0-2545 GCA_043740775.1 Ferruginibacter sp.
ATAGAAGCCTTTGTACCACTGTTAAGCAACTGAACGGTTTGTGCGTTGGCATTGGCAATGCCTTGCAACAATACAACGGCCCACAATATTATTTTAACACACATACAACTTTTTGTTTTCAAATTTAGATGAAACTATCTGTTATCAGACTTGAAATAATCCTGGGGAAAGGCACAGGCACTGCAACCCAGGAATGATGCGTGGGCACAAATCAGCCGCAGGAATGAGATTCTGTGTTAAATACCAACAGATTTTTTAATTATTTTTGCTTTTTAGGCGACCTAGTGTTAGCCTGTTTAGCGGGTGGTTATTTATAGCCCCCCGCTAATTTTTATATTACTTCCTCCATTACTTTTTCTTGTTCACAGACTTGGTTTAAATAATTTTTATCAAACTTTTTTTGTGTCTTGTAAATGGTGTAAGTCATTTCCAATAGTTTTCTTTGTATCGCTACTGCAGCTTTCATTTTTTTACCATGTTTTGATACCAGTCTTATAAATATTGCTTTAAACCTTTCATCATATCTTATTGCTGATAAGGCTGGCAAGTGCATTGCTTTTCTTAAATTTTTATTTCCCCTTTTTGATATTCGTGGTACTCCTTTAACTGATGTGCCTGATTGCTTTTCTTTTACATCCAGGCCGGCATAACTTGTTAGCTGACGTTTATTGCGTATCAACTCAAACCCATTTGTTTCTCCTAATATTATTGCTGCTGTTAAAAGACCAATGCCTGGTATGGTACAGATTAACAATACAATTTTTTTTACTGCTGCATCTTCATTTATCAAATCGGTTAGCTCTTGCCTGACCTCTACTTCCTGTTTGTCCAATAAGCTAATACGTTTATTGGCTCGTTCTAAACTTTTCTTATTCGGTTTACCTTCTGCCTTCTCTGCATGCAACTGATTTTTTATCATGGTTCGTTCTGCCACTATCTGATTGCGTTCCCGGCAAAGCTGTTGTAGTTTTTTGTAGATTTCTTTGGGTGGGTTCCAGTTATCTAATTTTCTTTGCAAACCAAACAGTGCGATCGCTTCGGAAGCAGTTTTATCTGTCACGGTTTTTACTGTAAGCGTACGTGCATAATTGCTGATTTTATTGGGCATCACAATACTTACTGATAAATGATTTTCATGTAAAAAATAGGCTAAGCTTTCGTGGTAAACCCCTGTAGCTTCCATTACATACTGCAACGTAACACCTGCATCAGTTAGTTTATTAACCCATTCCAACAATAAATCAAACCCTTTTTTGTGGTTGCCAAACGTTTTATGACTGATTAGTTCTGGTAGAAGATCGTCAGACAACTTCCCCAGGCAAACTACCAATTCATTTTGGGCAACATCAATACCCACAACTTGTTTCAATAATTTTTTCATACCATTTATTTTAAAAAGTGATAAGTGAAAAATCTCCCTTCGTTTTGTCTCCTGATGGATATACTGGATGTTATAACATGCATAACTCCTTACATTCTGTTCAAACTCGAAGAGATAAAAAGGGTGAGGTAATATCTCATTCAGAACATGCACAAAATGCTGTTTAGGCGTGGGTAAACTCTCACCCCCTTTTCACTCAAAACTCAAATCTAATTGGTATTATTCAATCTAATCTTATAGACCTAATTTACTATTTTGCAAACATAGGAGGTGCTTCCCGAATACTTGATGATGTGGTTTAGCCGACTGGAGTTTGACCGTTATGCACGATTTAAAAGCCATGGCAGTGCAAGAGAACTTTTTAATTGGGAGGATTTATGCGAATCATTAATGCCTATTCCTTCCATCACAAAACAAAAAGAAATAGTTGCCGAATACAATACCATACAAAACCGCATTGCCATCAACAAACAACTCATTCAAAAATTAGAACAAACCGCACAAGCCATTTATAAAAACTGGTTTGTTGATTTTGAATTTCCGGATGAAAACGGGCAACCTTATAAAACTAGTGGTGGTCAAATGGTGGAAAGTGAGTTGGGGGAGATTCCGATGGGATGGGAAGTTAGTATTATTAAAGATTTTTGTAAGGAAATGAAATCAGGGGGAACACCAAGCAGAGACAATTTAGGATTTTGGAACAGCCAAGATATTGCTTGGTTAAAAACAGGGGAAGTTTGTAATAAAGTCTTAGTTGAATCCCAAGAATACATTTCGTTTGAAGGTTGTAAAAATAGTTCAGCCAAGAAGATACCTATTAATACTGTGTTGGTCGCAATGTACGGAGAAGGTAAAACAAAAGGACAAGCTGGGTATCTTAGATTTGAAGCTACAACGAATCAAGCATGCTGTGCAATGATCTGTGATGATGAATATCAATCTACTCTGTTATATTATTTTTTGAGAATAAATCAAGCCGAAATAGCAAACCTTGCCAATGGCGGAGCTCAACCTATTTTAAGTAAGGAGCTGATTGAAAATATTAAGTTTATTAAACCAGATAAAACAATCATTAAACGTCACCCGTTTATAAAATTTATCAACCAAAGTGAGATAATTGAAAGAGAGATAATCACCTTAAACAAGGTACAATCTCTTCTTCTT
>JAYUBR010000108.1:0-8436 GCA_043740775.1 Ferruginibacter sp.
CGACGGGGTGTTGTTTCTTTTTTTCGGCTACCGCGTAAAAAGCATTATTTACTAAATTTAATATTACCCTGCCAATATCCTGCGGAATGATGTTGATATTGCCAATAGTTTCATCATAATTGGTTTTCATTGTTGCGTTAAACGATTTGTCTTTTGCCCTTAAGCCATGATAGGCCAACCTTAGATATTCATCAGCTAATTTATTGATATCAGTTGGCTCTTTTACACCGTTACTGCTGCGGCTGTGTTGCAGCATGCCTCTTACAATCTCACCTGCCCGTTTGCCGTGATGATTTATTTTTTCTAAGTTTTGTTTTAAATCAATGGCTATTGCTACAGCATCTTCTAAATTTCCTTTGGCTATTTCATCATTCATTTCATCTATCAGCTCTGTACTTACTTCGCTAAAATTATTGACAAAGTTCAGTGGGTTTTGAATCTCATGGGCTATGCCTGCTGTCAATTCTCCAAGGCTGGCCATCTTTTCGGATTGGATGAGTTGTTTTTGAGTGTCACGCAGGTCTTTGAGTGTATTTTCGATCTGTTTCTTGGCAGCTTCCAGTTTAATAAAATCTTCATACCGGGCATAAGCTGTTTCAAAGGCATCTGACAAAGCCTGCACTGATTCGATATGGTGTACCGATAAAGCTTCTGCACTGCCAATGTACAACATGCCCTGCGCAAAAGGAATAAAATGAAGGGTGATTGATGCCGGGGCTTCTTCTCCTCCCTGGTAACTGTACTGGCTATCGATCTGTCCCTGTTCCATCAGGGATTGGGCAAAACTGACAAACTCCGCTTCTGTCCAGTGAGTGGTATAAACCTTTTTCATCCGCCAATGAGCTAATGCTTCCTGTATGGTGCCGAGAGCATCAAAAGTAAGATTCAAAGCAGCCAATGGCTTACCATCGGGTGTAGACAAATAAAAATGGATCTGTCGTGCTGGTTCATCTACAATAAATAATCCGCAACGGAAGAATGGAACGTTTAATACCATTAATTCGCGCCATACCAAGGGGGTGATACGCTGAAGGTCCTCTGCATGGCGCATGGAAGCAATTTCTGCACGAACCCTGTCAAGAGAGGCTTCTCTTACTGCAATCACAGTTCTGGCTTCTGCATGCTGCAGATCGGTGAAGCGGGTATAGGTAAGATCGAAAGTCACTGCAAATCTTTGCAGCAGTTCCACCGATTCTTTGTCAACCGGTTCATCTGTTGTGATACTTAGTGAACCTTTGGAAAAAAAAGCATAGGTGCTCACCCTGCGATTTCTCATAAACTCAGGTTTAATAGGCACTTCGATGGTTTTCAAAAAATCAACCCACTGTTTTAATTGTTCTCCCTGCAAATCAATTACTAACGAAGCGGCACCCTCTTTCCATGCCCTGTACATTTTTGTACCACTTAACGGATCATCTAAACTAGCCGAAAAGTTCCGTGTGTATTGTTCTCCATCTAATCCATTGATCCAAAAATCAAAGCTATGGTTCGGTTCATTGATGATGCCGATAACGGCTCTGTCAATTGCCCCCTGCTTGTTCATATTCAGTATCCTTAATTTCCTGAATTCTTCAAAAAGTAATTCAGCGGTGGGTGCCAGTTCTTCACTTCGTTGCATGGCCATGGTGCGGGCACGTACCCTTTCCAATGCCAGTTGTATCTGAGCTTCACGAGCCTGCGCTTCTGCGTTTTTCAGGTCGAGGAAACGGGTGTAAGCTTGCTCAAATACTCTTGAAAAACGTATAAGTATATCTTTCTCATCTTCTGAAATCAATTTTCCAGTAAAGTCAGGAACCATCAGGAAAGAATGTTGGGCAATGGCAATAGAATAAGCATAGCAGTCACTTTCCAAAATGTATTGCTTTATACTATCAGGAGCATCTCTGAAATTGGTATTATTGAATAAAAAGTTCCAATAGGCATCCTTTTCTTCACGTTGATACACTTTCGCCAGGTAATTGATTCCTTCTTCTCTGGCATTATAAATATTTTTAAAAGGTGGATACTCATTATAAGGTCCTTTGAGGCAGGTGGTAAATGATTGTTGATCATCTGCAGCCCATGTGTCAACTTCCTTCAAATTATCATCAAATGTATTAATGCTCACATAACCCATTCCGAACCCGAGTTCATCCAATTTCTCAAAAACAACCTGTACCACCTCCTGCAATTCATTACTGTGATGCATGCCCAAAGAACGTGATCGCACACTTTCCAGGGCCAATTCAATCATTGCTTCCCTTGCCTGTGCTTCGGCTTTTTGAAGATCGAGGAAACGGGTATACGCCTGGTCAAATGCTTGTCCCAATCTTTTTAAAATTGCATTCTCTTTGTCAGTATAAGGGAGACCATCGTAATTTAAAACAGACAGGGCAGTATTTTTTAAGATGACTACAGACCTTGCTAACCCCTTTGTATTTAATATATATTCTTTACCCTCGGCAGAAGCATCTTTAAAATCGGTATGTTTAAAAAGGTAATTATAAAAACTATTTTTTTCCTCACGCGTAAAAGTATCGGCCAAAAATTTTTCGCCTTTATTTATAGCCTCAATGCTCCTGTTAAACATAGGATGATCGAAATATGGAATATGAACTTTTAAAGGATATTGTTTTTGACGTGGATTCGATATCCATACCTCCATGTCAGGATTTTTCTTTATATCCATGTTCACATTAAAGCTGGCTGTATCTATTCTGAATCCCAGGTTGATCAACTGCGCTGTTACTTCCGTAATAACAGAATGCATTTCTGATGTATGGTGCATTGCCATTGTTGTGCTGCGTACTCTTTCTAACACTGCTTCAATCTGCGCTTCCCTTGCCTGCGCTTCAGCTTTTTGTAAATCAAGAAAACGTATATAAGCCTGCTCGAATACATCTGCAAATCTTTTCAAAATTTCTTGTTCTTTCGGCGTAAGCTGTTCGCTGGAAAAATTAGCAATGCCAATTGAAGAATTCTTTTTGTAGGAACTATAAATTTCATAGTAATCGTAATCTAATATCCGGGACTTTTCCTCTTCAGGAATACGACCTAACTCCGTTTGTTCAAAAAGATATTCGAACGCTGCATTTTTTTCTTCCCGGGAATAAGATCTGTTGAAAAAATCCATTCCCTGTATCCTTGCATTCCATAAATCCTGCTGGATTACATTGTCGAAATAATGTGTTTCCAAAGAAATTACAGCAGTATGTTCAGGAGAGGCCACCCATTGAGTATAATCTTTAGAATCCTCCTTAAACACGGTAATAACCGCCGATCTTTTATCCATAGTGATATTTAGCGCTTTCAAGTTCTGAAGCACCACTATAATAACTTCTTTGATTTCATCGGTATTTTGCATGGCTAAGGAACGGGAACGAACACGCTCCAATGCTGCTTCAATTTCTGCTTCTTTTTTTTGTGCGTTAATCTCATGATTTTTTTCTTCGAGTAATTGATAAGCTTTTTGTTTGTGGCGATTGTTTCGATAAAGCAGAAATGAACCTAAAAGTAATACCACAATGCCACTTAATAAGGCATACAGCTTAACCTTATTGTTTAATCGATCCTTGTCTTCCTGCACCTGTTGCAACTTTTGTTGCTCAGTAAAATTTACTAATTCAATTTGCCTGATACGTTGCGGGCTAAAGAGACTATCCTTAGCGGCAATTTCAAGGGTCATATACTTAAGTACACTGTCTTTGTTTCCTTTGATTTTATACAATTCGGCGAGTCTGGTACTTGCGCTTAAAATACCAAATGGAAGTGGTAATGATTTTGCAGTTTGCAGGGATTTACCAGCATAATATATCGTGGAATCTAGTTGATGAAATTTTCTAAACCAATCAGAAAGTAATTGATAAGATAAAGAGAGACTGCGTAAATCATTTTCAACCAGTGCTTCACGTATACTTTGCCAGTAATATTGAAAGGCTTCTTTATCGTAACCTCTAGATTCCTTAAGCTGGCCTTTAATGCGCACTACAAAAGGAGTTGGATTTCCCAAACGGCCAGAATTTATAAACTTTGAATGTTTTAATAATTCATAACTCTGAAATAAATATATTTCTGCTGAGTCTAGCCGCTTTTCCATTAAAAAGCTCCATCCGGTATTAAGTAGTGAAGCAATTAACCCGTAATCATCTGCAATATTTTTTTCCTCATAAATTTTTTTAGCCTGATAAAAGTAGGTACGCCCTTCCTTATAATTTTCTAATACTACAAGCATCAATCCTATTGAATTAAGTGTTTGTATTTTTCCATCCCAATCTTTGCTTTCCTCATTCAGTTGTAGCGCTTCCAGGTTATATTTTAAGGCAACAGGAGAGTTACCCTGTTCAGCTATTATCCTGGCTATATTTGCCAAACACCGGCCTTCACCTTTTATGTAACGAATATGTCTTGCTAATTGCAAACCTTGCTGTCCATACCAAAGTGATGAATCGAATTTAGAAAACCGGTAAGAAGAGCTGATAGACGACATTAATAATACCCGGCTGGTATCGTCTTTCGCCTGCAATAATTCCTGCTTCAAGCTGGCTGTATGAGGGTTTTGGGTAAAGCCAGCCAATACCAAAAAAATAAAAAAGCTGGTGAAAACAATACGTTTCATGACTGATGGGATTGAATGGGTAATTGAATAATAAATGCAGCACCCTCACCTTCTTTGCTTTCAACTTTTATCTCCCCACCATGGGCTTTTACAATATCAAAGCTCAGCGATAAACCTAAACCTGTTCCCTGTCCTGTTGGTTTGGTAGTAAAGAAGGGTTGAAATATTTTATCCAATACTTTTTGTGGAATGCCATTACCATTGTCTTCAACTTTTATTTCAATTTTTCCGTTTATTTTTTTTGTACTTACCAAAACAGTTGGTTCATAATTTTCAATTCCCGATTTCTTTTTTTCATTTACTATATAAAAAGCATTGTTGATGAGATTTAAAACTACCCTTCCTATATCCTGGGGCACTACATTTATTTTTGGAATAGAGGGATCAAAGTCGGTTTCAAATTTTGCATTGAAGGATTTATCTTTTGCTCTTAAGCCATGATAAGCTAATCTTAAATATTCATCTGCCAGGGCGTTGATATTGGTGTGTTCTTTTACGCCGCTGCTGCTGCGGCTGTGTTGCAACATTCCTTTTACAATAGCATCTGCACGCTTGCCGTGATGGTTTATTTTTTCTTCGTTGTCTTTGATGTCATTTGCAATTTCTATTGCCTCTTGCATATTGCCTGTTGCCAATTCAGCTTTTAATTCTTCTATCAACTCTGTATTTACTTCACTAAAATTATTGACGAAGTTCAATGGGTTTTGTATCTCATGCGCAATGCCTGCGGTAAGCTCTCCAAGGCTGGCCATCTTTTCGGATTGGATAAGTTGTGATTGGGTTGTTTTTAAATTATTTAAAGTTTGTTCCAGATTGTCTCTTTGTAATGCTATCTCTTCTTTTTGCTGCATTACTTCTGCCGTGCGAACATTTACCTTATGCTCCAAAACCCTTTTTTCTTTAAGCAGATTTCTGGAACGATAATAAACAAACCCCCAAATAGCAAATACAAAAGCAATGGCAAAAATTGTGTAAGCCCACCAGGTTTGCCACCACGGTGGATGTATAATTATGGTTATATCCTTTTCAGCCCAGATGCCTGCGTTATTAGAAGCTTTCACTTTAAATATGTACTTACCAGGCGGCACGTTAAAATAATAGGCTATGTGTTCATTGCTTGCAACACGCCAGTCGTTATCATAATTTTCTAATTTGTATAAGTGTTTATTTAAATAGGGATTGCTGTAATTAATGCCGGCAAAGCCAAATGAAAAAACATTTTGATCATGCGAAAGACTGATCTCTTTTGTTTTCCATAAAGGTTGTTGTAATGGACTTGAATTGCCCGGATAAACGATTTTGTTATTAATCGCAAACTCTCCTAAAACAATTTCCGGCGGTGTGGAATGCCTTAAAAGTTCTTCGGGAGAAAAAGCAAAATAACCGTTTACATCTCCAAAATATAAATGGCCGTTCTGATCTTTATAAGCTGCAAAATTATTAAGACTGTTTCCATTTACACCCGTCTCTAATCCGTAAGTAGTAGACTCATTTTTAATTTCATTATATTTTACTATACCTGCCGATGTAGCAAGCCAAATATTTTTATGTTCGTCTTGTGTTATTGACCAAGCTACCTGGAATTGTTTACCTGTAGAAGGATTAGTTATTAATTTAAATGAATTTGAAACTGGGTCAAATCTAGTAAGTCCCTGTCGACTGGCCACCCAAATAGTATTAGCGCTATCCTGTAAAATACCATAAATCGGCACATTCTCCAGGAAGCGTTTAAATTTTCCTGACTTAATATCCATGATGATTAATCCATTTCCCGTTCCTATCCAAAAATGCCCTGTATTGTCCTGAAATATATCCCAAATCCCGGTAAAACCAAATGCATTAAATCGTTTCTTATCAAAAAAGTAATGAGTAAATTTTCCGGTTTTAAGATTCATTATATCTAACTCATTTAATGTTCCAATAAATAAATGCTGTTGGTTATCTGCATACACTGTATAAACCGAATCATTAAATAAACTGTTATCATTTTTTGAATCGTGATGATAAGAAGTAAAAACTTTTGTTTTAGGATTATACATGTGAAGCCCGTTACCGAGCGTATTCATCCATAAATTATCATCAGCATCTTTTGTAATAGAATAAATTCTATTATTGCCTAAACTGCCGTGATCAATGGTGATGTTTATAAAGGGGTCAACCATACCGGTTACGTGATCTTTACGTAGAAGGCCTGCCAATGTTCCTATCCATAATGCATGATTTTTATCTTCATAAAATGTAAAAACAGGTTGTCCCAAATTATAGTGCTGAATTTTTGCATAATAAGGATCAATAGTATAAATACTGCTGCCAAAGCTGCTTATCCAAAGTACGCCTTCCCTTGAATTATAGGCCACCCAGCTATTGCCATCTATCAACCCCAATGCGCTGTCTCTATCATCATAATGGGTCACTTTTTTGCGTACAGGATCGTAGCGGTTTATTCCTGAAATAATTGTACCAATCCATATAGCGCCTAAAGCGTCTTCTGTAATAAAACTAATGTGATCGTAGGTAATATTTTTATTTAAAGGCGGACGGCTAAGCTTATCCGGATGTAAAGGGTCGTAGGGATAGCGCTGAAAGATTCCTGTATTTCTATCCATAGTATGCAAACCATCGCCTGCAGTGCCAACCCAAAAGGTCCCGCGGCTGTCTTCAAAAATAGCCCTCACTTTATTATTTACCAGGCTGTGAGGATCTTTATCATCATGCATATAACGGGTAAACCTGCCCGTCTTACGGTTAAGTCTGTTCAGCCCTCCTTCATCGCCGGGTGTTTCTCCCGGAAAGGGGCTTCCTGTTCCAATCCAAAGCGTTCCCTGCCTGTCTTCATATATAGCCCGAACCTGGTTATTGCTTAAGCTGGCAGGATCATCATTGTTATGAATAAAGTGAGTGAAAGTACCCGTTAGAGGATCAAATTTATCCAGTCCAATGGCGGTTCCTACCCATAGGGTTCCTTCATGATCTTTCTTTAAAGCAAAAACCGTATCACTGCTTATTGACTTCGGGTTTTTAGGATCGTGGCGAAAATGAGTGAAGTGTTCAGAAGTAACATCAAAGCGATCTAAACCAGTACCAAAAGTTCCCACCCAAATAATATCATTTGTGTCTGCCTGCAAACATTCTAACCGGTCAACGCCAACGGAATTTTGATTTGCGGGGTCATGCCTGTAAGTAGTTACCTGGTATCCATCGTATTTGAGTAAACCGGAAGTGGAAGAAATCCACATATATCCTTGTGCATCCTGGGTAATGCCTGTAACAAGTCCTGAAATCTGGTCTTGAGGCGCTCTAACCTTATTAAATTTAATAGTTTGCGAAAAAGCTGAGGAGTGTGCAAACAGAAAAAATAAAATAAAAACCACCACCTCTTTGAAAGTAAATTTCATTTAGATATTCGTTTAATTTGTGGACTGAAAGAAAAGTGCTATTTATTTTTTACTTTATGGGAATAGCATTTAAGTTATAATTTTTTTTTCAATGTTTATTTTTTTTCAATTTTATATGCTTATGTGAAGCATTATTTTTTTTGATTTATGGGATCAATGTGATTTTAATATTTCAATTTTTCAGGTAACTGGCAATTGAATAATAAACTCCACACCTTCCCCTTCCTTCGTTTCCACTTTTATTTCCCCACCATGTGCTTTTACAATATCATAACTCAATGATAATCCCAATCCGGTTCCCTGTCCGGTTGGTTTGGTGGTGAAAAATGGTTGAAAGATTTTATCCAGTACTTTTTTAGGCACCCCATTTCCATTATCGCCAATGCTGATCTCTATCTTGTCCCCAACCTTCTTCGTACTTACAGCAACTGTTGGGTCGTATCTTTC
>JAYUBR010000109.1:0-2544 GCA_043740775.1 Ferruginibacter sp.
GAAAAGGGACAAGCCGAACAAAAAAAGCTGGAAGTGACACAACATAAATTAACTCTGCAACAGTTGAACGAGCAATTGACCATGACCGAAAAAAAACTGCAGGATGTGATCATACAATTTCCTAACCTGCCGCATGTATCCGTACCAATTGGTAAAACGCCGGAAGAAAATGAAGTGGTAAGAGAGGGGGGCACAAAACCAGTACTGCCGTCAAATGCAGTGCCACACTGGGATCTGATAAAAAAATACGACCTGGTTGATTTTGAAACCGGCGCCAAAATAACCGGTAGTGGCTTTCCATTATACAAAGGCAAAGGCGCTAAACTGCAAAGGGCGTTAATACAATATTTTTTGGATTACAATACTGCTGCCGGATACACAGAATATTTACCGCCGCTGATGGTGAATGAAGCCAGCGCTTACGGAACCGGCCAGTTGCCGGATAAAGAAGGGCAGATGTACCATGCAACAGCAGATGGATTTTACCTGATTCCCACGGCAGAAGTACCGGTGACAAATATTTACCGGGATGAAATTGTAAAGGGAGAGGATGTGCCGGTAAAGATGACGGCCTATACACCTTGCTTTAGAAGAGAGGCAGGGAGCTTTGGCAGTGATGTTCGTGGATTGAACAGGGTACATCAGTTTGATAAAGTAGAGATTATACAACTGGTGCATCCTGATAAAAGTTATGAAGTGCTGGAAGAAATGGTGAGCCACGTAGAAACGCTGTTGAACCATCTTCAGCTACCTTACAGGATTCTGCGTTTATGCGGTGGTGATATGAGCTTTACCAGCGCACTCACCTACGATTTTGAAGTGTTTAGTGCAGCCCAGCAAAAATGGCTGGAAGTAAGTTCTGTCAGTAATTTCGAAACATTTCAAACTAACCGGATGAAGATACGTTACAAAAATGCGGATGGTAAAACCCAGTTGTTACATTCCTTAAACGGCTCATCCCTGGCGCTACCACGCATTGTGGCCTGCCTGCTGGAAAACAATCAAACTGATGAGGGTATTGAATTACCACCTGTACTACATGCTTATTATGGCAATAAAATAATTCAGTAAAAATAGAATCGTAGGTATAAATAAAAAAGAGGTTGTGCAACTGACAGCCTCTTTTTTTATTAGGACCTAAGTAAAATTATTACTATCGTTAAACCATCCGCATATAGCTCAGTCCATACTGCCTGTCTGCATTTACTATCATTTATTGTAAATATTATGCCCCTTTCCAACTGTTTAAAAAATCAACATCTTTTATGGAGGGCCGGTTTTGGCCCTACGGCAGAAAATGCTGCTTCGCTGGATAAGGCATCTGCCAAACAATTGTGGCAACTCCTTTTAACCACCTCTGCAAAAGCGCCGGAAAAAATAGAAGTAGCGAATTATTTAATGGATAGTTTGGTAAAAGGGGTGCAGGATGTAAAGCATATGGAAACACTTACAAAAGATGAAAAACGGGCCTTACAAAAGCAATCCCGGGAAGATCTTAAAAGTCTTAACCTTCGCTGGCTGGATGAAATGATCAATAGCCAGGCACAGTTCAGGGAAAAGATGAGTTTATTCTGGCACGGTCATTTTGCGTGCAGGGTTGTCAATATTTATTTTCAGCAACAATTATTGGACATTATAAGAAGCAATGCATTTGGAAACTTTAGTGATTTGTTAAGGGTGGTAAGTAAAAGCCCGGCCATGTTACAATTTTTAAACAACCAGCAAAATAAAAAACAACACCCCAACGAAAATTTTGCCCGGGAGGTAATGGAATTATTTACACTTGGCCGGGGTAACTATACAGAGAATGATGTAAAGGAAGCTGCCCGCGCCTTTACAGGATGGGGTTTTAACCTGCAGGGTGAATTTGTATTCCGGCCTTTTCAACACGATACCGGCAGTAAAACTTTTTTAGGTAAGATCGGCAATTTTAACGGCGATGACATCATTAATATTTTACTGGAGCAAAAACAAACCGCCCACTTTATCACAAAAAAGATATACCGCTATTTTGTAAATGAAAAAACAGATGAAGTAAAAACAGCGTGGCTTGCCAGCCGGCTGTATGAAAGTGGGTATGATATCAAAAAACTGATGACAGATATTTTTACCAGCGATTGGTTTTATGAAGAAAAACACATCGGCACAAAAATAAAATCACCGGTAGAATTGATTGCAGGTATCCGCAGGTTGTTACCGATGGAAATGCAAAATGACAATGCCCAATTGCTGTTTCAAAGGGCGCTTGGACAGATACTTTTTTATCCGCCCAACGTGGCAGGATGGCCAGGAGGGAAAAGCTGGATAGATAGCAGCACACTAATGTTGCGCTTACGCATACCACAAATATTAACAGCTAATGAAACCATCAGTATTCGTCCCAAAAGCGATGATGATGTGATGATGGGGCAAATGATGGACGACAAAGTAGCCGCCCGGGTAAATAATGCTTATGCGGAAAAAACGGGAACGGCAACTGTCGATTGGGCAACAGTGGCCGCTATATTTGAATCAATACCAAGAGAAAATTTATTAACCAATATT
>JAYUBR010000110.1:0-2542 GCA_043740775.1 Ferruginibacter sp.
GAAGGGGGTAACCAGCTTTTCATAGCGGAGTGTATTGGTGTTATAGTAATATTTTATTTTCTTCATGCAAGCCTTACCCCGCCGGGGTTTTAATATAAAATTTTATAATTGTTTTTTATATAAATGCAAAGCCGTTTATGCGCTAATTAAAATTTTATAATAAAAGTTTGTATGCCAATTGTTTTTGCTGTGCTCCTTACATATAGCAAGGATAAGCTTTTCCTTACCTTTGCGCCACAGTTTTTTTAAAGTCTACAAATATAGACTGATATATTGCAAAAATCAACCCAAAACAGAAAGGTTTATGATGACGAGTGCACAGATACGCAGGCAGTTTCTTGATTTTTTTCAATCGAAAGGGCATACCATTGTGCCTTCTGCGCCCATTGTACTAAAAGATGATCCCACTTTGTTGTTCACCAATGCAGGAATGAACCAGTTTAAAGATTATTTTCTGGGCAATAAAAAAGCGCCTTATAACAGGGCCGCCGATACACAGAAATGTTTACGGGTAAGTGGCAAACACAACGACCTGGAAGAAGTAGGCGTTGATACCTATCACCATACCATGTTTGAAATGCTGGGCAACTGGAGCTTTGGCGACTATTTTAAAAAAGAAGCCATTGAATGGAGCTGGCAATTATTAACTGAAATATATAAACTGGATAAGGATAAATTATACGTTACCATTTTTGAAGGTGATGAAAAAGAAGGCCTGCCAAAAGATGAGGAAGCTTACAACGAATGGAAAAAATATGTAGCCGAAGACAGGATTTTGCCGGGCAATAAAAAAGATAATTTTTGGGAGATGGGCGATACCGGCCCCTGCGGACCATGCACAGAAATTCATGTGGATTGCAGAAGTGAAGAAGAAAGGAAAGAGGTGGCAGGTGCAACATTGATAAACAATAATCATCCACAGGTGATTGAAATATGGAACAATGTGTTTATCCAGTTTGAAAGATATTGGAATCCTGCATTAGGTGCTGCAAAAGAATTAAGAGATTGGGAAAATGCAAATAGGCCTCCAGCACACTTATTTGGCGATGAAAAGAAAATAGCAGACTATCTATTTAATAATAATAGAAACGATGAACATTTAAGGTTAACACTATTAAGGGAATTACCCGCAAAACACGTAGACACGGGGATGGGCTTTGAGCGTTTGGTAAGAGTAATACAGGGCAAACAAAGTAACTACGATACGGATATTTTTACCGGCACCATTGAAGCCATTAGTAAAATAGTTAAGAAAGAATATAGGGCTGGTGAGGATAAAGAAAGCATTGCTTTCCGGGTGTTGGCAGACCATATCCGTGCCATCAGTTTTTGTATTGCAGATGGACAGTTACCTTCAAATACAGGCGCAGGCTATGTTATACGCCGGATACTTCGAAGGGCGGTTCGGTATTATTATTCTTATTTGGATTACAAGCAACCGTTGCTTTTTCCATTGTTGCCTGTGATTGCAGAGCAGTTTGAATATGTTTTTCCTGAGTTGAATGCGCAGAAAGATTTTGTAATAAGAGTGATTAAGGAGGAAGAAGAAGCATTCTTAAGGACAATTGATAAGGGGCTGCATCTATTTAATTTAATTATTTCGAAAGGTGAAGTCAGAAGTAATGAGCAACTTGAAGAAATAGAGACGTTGCATAAGGAAAAAGGAACACTTAACATTCTATCTGGCGATAGCACTTATAATATGAATGTCATTCCCGGAGAAACATGTTTTATTCTATATGACAGATATGGCTTTCCCTTGGATTTAACGAAATTAATTGCTGCCGAAAATAATTTAAAAGTAGATGAGGCTGGTTTTGAAATTGAAATGCAACTCCAAAAAAACCGCAGTCGTGCGGCAACTACGTTAGAAACCGAAGACTGGATAACTTTAATAGAAAATACTTCCAACAAATTTGTAGGCTACGATTTGTTAGAAACAAAGAGCAATATTATCAAGTACAGAAAAGTTACGTCCAAAGGAAAAGAGCAATACCAGTTAGTGTTGGATACCACGCCATTCTATGCCGAAAGCGGTGGCCAGGTAGGGGATACAGGCACTTTACAATTTGGGGTTGAAACCATCGAAGTAACCAATACCAAAAAAGAAAATGACCTCATCATTCACTTTACCGATGCGCTTCCTGCTACTATTAACACAATAGTAACTGCAAAAGTAAATGCAACAAGAAGAAAGTCCATAGCAGTACACCACAGCGTTACGCATTTAATGCATGCAGCTTTACGTACTGTGTTGGGTAAACATGTAGCTCAAAAAGGAAGTTTGGTAAATGAAGAACACCTGCGTTTCGACTTTAGCCATTTTGCCAAAGTAACCAATGAAGAAATTGCAGCAGTTGAAAAATTAGTGAATGAAAAGATTAGGGAAAACATTCCGGTAGTCATCAAATCCATGCACAAGGATGAAGCAATTGCTTTGGGTGCTATGGCATTGTTTGGCGAAAAATATGGTGATATTGTAAGAGTGGTCATCATGGACCCGGCATACAGCATTGAGCTTTGCGGCGGTACTCATGTGGGG
>JAYUBR010000111.1:0-2541 GCA_043740775.1 Ferruginibacter sp.
GAAGGCGTTAGTACAAAGCGGTTCATAAATCCCAGGCGTCCATCTTTTAAAATATTTTCACCCGTATGGATAAAGGCACCCCAGGTGCCATCAATAAACATGATGAAAAATAACAGTGGTGGATTTACCCCGAGTATGATGCAGATAGAAGTACGTATTACATCGGCATACGGGGCTTCAAGAAAAAAGTGCGCATAGGTTACTGAAAGGTTCATGCTGTCCGGCGCATGATGTGTTGAATGCAGGCACCAGAACAATCTTACTTTATGGGCAAGATAATGATATACAAAATGCGCAAGCTCCCATACAATGTACCCGTATATAAGCCAGTACCAGGTGAACGTTGTTTTAAGCGGCGCATATTTTTCAAACAGGCCAATACAAAAAGTAACGGTTGCAATGGAAATAAACCTGCCAACAAAGCTGTTGAAAATATAAATGAAAAAATTAACCTTGTAAACGCCTCCTTTGAAGCTTTTAAAAATAAGCGCCCTGGCAATTTCTATCAGCAGTAAAAAAGGAATGAGCGGCCCTAAAGAATTGGTAAACCCATCTAAGGTTGTGAGTGAACTGTAATCGCCCGATTTAAACATTTGCAGCCAGCCACTTATGCCAAGAAAAGAAATCAGTTCGTTGTAAAGAAATTTGAAAGTTTCCATCGTTGTTTAATTGAACAAATTAGTGTTGTAAATATAATGATAGCAATCGGGTAATTAATCACTTGTTCAGGAATTGACCGGTGAAAAATATACACTTTCCGTTGTGCATTCATTCATTATTTCTTTGCTGCTTGCCGGTTTATTTTCTTAATTTCAAACCTTCTGTATTAAAAACAAATCAACGGCTTATGCGTGCAATCTGTCTTTTTACACTGATGCTTTTAACAGCGTATTCCCCGCTGGCACAAAATAAATCTACCGGCCCTGCAGATATCATTCTGTACAACGGTAAGGTATGGAGCGGCAATGATGCAGCCTCGTTTACTGAAGCGGTGGCCATGCGGGGTAACCTTATTCTCCAAACCGGCACCTCAGCAGCAATAAAAAAACTGGCAGATAAAAATACCAGGCTGATTGACCTGCAAGGCAGGCTGGTAACAGCCGGCATCAACGACGCACACATTCATTTCCTGGAAGGTTCGCTGGGTTTAACCGGCGTTGATTTGTACAATAGTAAAACAGCGGATGAAGCCCTCACCGTGATTGAAAAATATATAACAGATCATCCTGAAAAAAAATGGATTACCGGGATGGGATGGCAGTACACAATTTTCCAGGGAGGCATGCCATCAAAAGATGCTTTACAAAGGCTGGATAAAATATCAGGCGACAGACCTGTATACATTGATGCTTACGATGGCCACAGCATATGGGTAAACAGTAAGGCCATGCAGTTGGCGGGCATTAACAGGGATACAAAGTTTACCGGTTTTGGATCAATAGTGAAAGATGTTGATGGGGAACCAACCGGTGCTATCACCGAAGGCGCCCGCTCACTTGTTTCAAAAATTATCCCGCCGCCATCTGAGGGAGAAAAATTAAAAGCATTACGGGCCGGAATGAAATACGCATCATCGCACGGAATTACCAGCATACAAAATGCAAGCGGCTCCGTAGAAGAATTTGCATTGTATGAAACCCTGCTGAAAAGTAAAGAACTTACGCTCAGGTCTTCCACAGCTTTTAGCGCCGGCAAAAAAACAACTGAAGAAGATATACAACAGTTTATACAATTAAAAAACAGTACCAGCAGAAACCCGGTGCTAAGGGCTGTTTGTATTAAGTTTATGCTGGATGGGGTAATTGAATCGCACACTGCATCAATGCTGGAGCCTTACAGTGATGCAACAGCAGATGGTAAAAATGCCACCAGTGATTTTGCATTGCCGCTTGAAACCTATCACACGTTGCTGAATCGTTTTGATAAAGAAGGCTTTCAAATTTATACCCATGCTATTGGCGACAGGTCTGTAAGAGAAGCTTTGAATGCATATGAAGCTGCACAAAAATTAAATGGTACCACTGGTAAGCGGCATCGCATTGAACACATTGAACAGAGTTCACCGGATGACATTCCGCGTTTTGCGAAGCTTGGTGTTATGGCGTCTATGGAGCCCATTCATGCAGATCCCGGCACGATGGAGGTTTGGGCAAAGGCCGTTGGGGAAAAAAGATTACCGCATTCTTTTGTATGGCAATCAATGTTGCAAAATAAAGTACACCTTGTTTTTAGCAGCGATTGGCCGGCATGCCTTACACCCGATCCGATACGAGGCCTGCACAATGCGGTTAACCGCCGAACTCCGGAAGGTTTTCCTGAAGCAGGTTGGGTACCTGAGCAAAGGGTATCAATTAAAGATGCACTGGTTGCATATACACAGGGCGGCGCCTACTCTTCGTTTGATGAAAATATAAAGGGAAAGATTGTACCCGGTTACCTTGCCGACATCATTGTTTTTTCGCAGGACCTTTTTACCATCCCATCCATGGACATTTATAAAACAAAAGTGCTGATGACCATTTTTGACGGCAAAATTATTTA
>JAYUBR010000112.1:0-2540 GCA_043740775.1 Ferruginibacter sp.
ACACCGCAAACTATTATCTTTGCGAACTATTATGAAATTAAGAAACACAGCACTGATTATTTTTTTAGTTGTACTGGCCGACCAGACATTAAAATTCTACATTAAAACACATTTCTATCTGAATGAATCTCACAATGTATTGGGCAATTGGTTTCGCATGTATTTTGTTGAAAATGAGGGTATGGCTTATGGCTGGAAATTTGGCGGACAGTCAGGTAAAATGTTACTGACCTTGTTTCGGCTGGGCGCAGTAATTTTTGGAGTTTGGTATTTAATAAACATTACTAAAAAGAAATATACCAAAGGCTTTATTGTTTGCGCTGCCTTGATATTTGCCGGTGCGTTGGGTAATTTAATTGACAGTATGTTTTACGGGTTAATCTTTGAAGAGAGCTATCCCTACCACCTGGCAGCAGCTTTTCCCAAACATGGGTATGCCGGTTTTTTACATGGTAAAGTGGTGGACATGCTTTATTTTCCAATTATCCATGATGTCCATTTTCCAAAATGGGTGCCGGTTTGGGGTGGAGACGATTTTGAATTTTTTCGTCCCATATTTAATTTAGCTGACGCTTCCATATCAACAGGTGTAATTACTATTTTAGTTTTTCAAAAACGTTTTCTTAAACATCACATAGATAATGAACCATTTGATACGGTGGAGACCGGTGCTATTGTAAATGATGATGTGCAGGTGCAATAAAAAACTACAAATAAACATGTCAAAAAAAGAGACGCTTGTAAAAGTGCCTCTTTTTTAATATCTAAAGTTGTTCGTTTATTTTCCCTACCATGTTGGCAGGTATAACCCATTCATCAAATTCCTGGGGTGTAACGTATCCTAATTTTACTGCCATTTCTTTTAATGTTGTCCCTTCTTTATGCGCTTTTTGTGCAATTTCGGCAGCTTTGTAATAACCAATTTTTGTGTTTAAAGATGTTACCAGCATCAATGAATTATCAACATGTTTTTTGATATTGGCTTCTATCGGTGCCAGGCCAATGGCGCATTTATCGTTGAATGAAACACAGCCATCTCCAATCAATCTTGCACTGTGTAAAAAATTATAGATCATTACCGGTTTAAAAACATTCAGTTCAAAATGGCCCATACAGCCGCCAATGCCAATGGTAACATCATTACCCATTACCTGTGCGGCAATCATGGTAAGTGCTTCGCACTGGGTTGGGTTTACTTTACCAGGCATAATGGAAGAGCCCGGTTCATTGTCAGGAATAAAAATTTCGCCAATGCCCGAACGTGGCCCGGAGGATAACATACGAATATCGTTGGCAATTTTCATTAAACTTACTGCCACCGTTTTCAATGCGCCATGTGCTTCAACTATGGCATCATGTGCCGCCAGTGCTTCAAATTTATTTTCTGCTGTTATAAAGGGAAGGCCGGTCAATGCAGCAATATGTTTGGCAACATTTTCTGAATAACCATCCGGAGTATTAATGCCCGTGCCAACAGCAGTGCCACCCAAAGCAAGTTCGCTTAAATGAGCCAATGTATTTTTAATTGCTTTTAGTCCATGGCTTAATTGGGATACATATCCACTGAATTCCTGCCCTACTGTCAATGGGGTGGCATCCATAAAATGCGTGCGGCCAATTTTAACCACGTGCATATATTCCTTACTTTTTTCGGATAGAGTATCTCTCAGTTTTTCAATGCCGGGTAGGGTAGTTTCAATTAAAATTTTATAAGCCGCAATGTGCATGGCGGTAGGAAAAGTATCATTGCTGGATTGTGATTTATTGACATCATCATTGGGATGTAGAAATTTTTCTTTGTCCTCTAATTTGCCACCATTGATTACATGTCCGCGATAAGCCACCACTTCGTTTACATTCATGTTGCTTTGTGTACCGCTGCCGGTTTGCCACACTACCAATGGAAAATATGCATCTAATTTTCCTTCTAAAATTTCATCACATACCTGTCCAATTAAATCACATTTTTCTTTGGAAAGAATACCGGCATCAAGGTTAGTTAAAGCAGCAGCTTTTTTTAAATAAGCAAAGGCTTTGATGATTTCTTTGGGCATTTTATTAATGTCTTGCGCAATCTTAAAATTATCAATGCTGCGCTGTGTTTGTGCGCCGTAATAGGCATCAACAGGCACTTTTACTTCACCCATGGTGTCTTTTTCAATCCGGTATTCCATATAATTATTTTTTTATTGTTTGTTATTCGCCGCAAAGTTAATTATTGCTGTATGAAATATTCAGCATTTATGATAATAATCACCCCCGCATTTTTAAAAAGCGTTCTTCTGTCCATTTGTTTTTATTTACAACAGTAACCCTTGTTTTATCTATCTTAGAACAATAATTTATTTCATGAAAAAGCTCTTATTTTTTGCAGTATTATTCCTTGCTACTTTCACTTTAATGTATGCACAAAACTATCAGCCTAACTGGCAAAGCCTTGATAGCAGACCCGTGCCCCAATGGTTTAAGGATGCTAAGTTTGGCATCTTCATTCACTGGGGTGTTTACTCAGTTCCGGGGTGGAGTAAGAAAGGCGATTA
>JAYUBR010000113.1:0-8412 GCA_043740775.1 Ferruginibacter sp.
CACTCAAAAGCAATGGCAAATTATTGCTGATTGAATACCGTGGCGAAGATTCTTCTATACCCATCAAAGCATTGCATAAAACAACAGTGGCACAGCTAAATAAAGAATTGGCGGCAAATGGATTTATACTGAATTTTAAAGGCGACTTTCTTCCCATACAGCATTTTTTACTGTATGAAAAAATAAAGTAAGCATTGGATTGATTCCTGGTTTTTTGAATATACGCTGCAGTATAAACAACCAATTGATTTGCTACATACATTCTTTTCGTCTTAATTTTTCCTGGCTGGAAACAATTTGATGGTTCTTCATCTCCAGACAAAAACCATTTAGCATCCTTATTTTACCAGTTAAATAAAACAAGCAACCTACTTTTCATTAATCAAAATTGCTTCAGAATTTGAAGAGAAGTTTGCAAAAATAATTCTTTGAATGAAAAGAACAATTATAGTAACTATATTTTCTTTATTGGGGTTGATTGTAAAAGCACAGTCATCATCCGGTAACACCATTACCGGTATCATTAACGATTCCATCTCCCATCTTCCATTGGAATATGCCACCATTAGTTTGTTTTTAAAAGGAAGCACCAAACCATTAACCGGAACCGTAACCGATAAAACCGGTCATTTTATTGTAAAAGAAATTAAAGACGGTGTTTATACAATCGAGTTTGAATTTATAGGGTACAAATCTTTTAGTATAACAGATGTACGGTTAAACAAAACCAATTCAGTGGTAGATGTAAAAACGATATATCTTGATCCACAAAAAACCAACCTGCAATCTGTAACCGTAGTGGCGCAAAGTAAACTGATTGAAAATAAGATTGATAAAATGGTTTACAATGCAGAGAAGGACATTAGTTCCCAATCGGGCGTGGCAACGGATGTGCTGAAAAAAGTACCGCAGGTTTCGATAGATGTAGATGGAAATGTACAATTGGCAGGCAGTTCAGGCATCCGTTTTTTAATTAATGGAAAACCCTCTACTGCTTTTGGAAGCAGCATAACCGATGTGTTGCAATCAATACCCGCCAGCCAGATCAAAAGTATAGAAGTAATTACAAACCCCGGCGCCAAATACGATGCACAGGGTTTGGGTGGCATCATCAACATTATTTTAAAAACCAATACTGCCAAGGGGTATAATGGCAATTTATCTTTAACTGCCGGTACCCGCAATGAAAATGGCTCCTTTAATTTAAATGCCCGCAATAATAATTTTGGTATGAATGCTTTTGTAAGTGGTAATAAAAGATTGACCTCTACCACACCTTCCAGTAGCGACCGCTTTACACAAGACAGCATCAGTAACAGCACCCTTCACCAGGATGGTATTGGCCAGTTTGAAAGGCATGGCCTGCAAGCTGGTACCGGCTTTGATTGGACCTATAAAAAATACAACAGTTTTTCCGGTTCGGTATCTTACAATGATTTTGGCAATACTGGTAATGGTCGAACCAACCAGGCGCTTTACTCAGACAAAGTGGTGAGCCAGCCAGCCATATTGTCTCTTATCAATTCCAACTACATTTCTACATTCAAAAACGTAGATGCCGGCCTGAATTATAAAAGAACATTTGCCAAAGAAGATCAGGAGCTGGAAATAGGTGTTAATACCAGTACCGGCAACAATAAAAACACATCTGCCAATGCACAATCCCTTTTGCCGCAGGATTCATTATTTTATGGCAGAAGAAGCAATAACCCAGGCAAAACAGATGAAACAGAAATAAAAATAGATTATACTCAACCCCTTAAAAAAGATGTAACGTTAGGTGTTGGCAGCAAGGCATCTTTTTATAATATCAATAGCACTTCCAATGTTGATGGCTACCAGCCGGGACTAAAGGCATACCAGTACAACCCCTCGTTGAGCAATGATTTAACCTACCATCAAAAAGTATATGCTTTGTATAGCGAACTAAGCTTTCCGGTGGCCAACCTGTTGCAGGCAAAAATCGGCGGACGGTATGAGCGCACAGAAATCAATTCCTATTATTCCAATGCGCAGCAACAGGTAAAGGTGCCGGGCTACAATACATTTGTACCCTCTATATTTTTATCAAAAAAAATTGGCGATCATCATACCATCAAGCTTAGCTATTCTAAAAGAATTGAGCGACCCGATTATCAGGATTTAAACCCTTTTGTCAATACCAACGACCCTAAAAATCTTACAGCCGGTAACCCCAGACTTCAACCCGAAATTGGCCACCGCATTGAGTTGGGATATACAAGGGATCTTGGCAAATCAGGCTCTGTAATGGTGAATTTATTTTACCGTGTCAATGAGCATGACATACAACCCTACCTGGTTTACTATCCATCTTATACTGTGGGCGACACTACTTATACCAATGTGACAGTGAACACCCGGCAAAATATAGGCTCGGAACAAAACCTGGGCATGAATCTTTTTGCAGATGTGCATATCAATACCAAACTGAGCCTGCGCAGCAATGTATTTTTATTCAGGCGACATACCGTCAACACGCTGGATCAGGGCTATGATTACAACAGTTTCAATTACCGCGTAAACCTAAATGCCAATTACCAGTTTACCAATACGCTGGTAGCAGAGTTTTTTGGTAACTTCAATTCTCCCCGGCACGAGGCTCAGGGCAGATATCCTTCTTTTACCACGTATAGCTTTGCAATGCGCAAACAATTCTGGAAAAAGAAAGGCAGTCTTGCATTGTCCGCCAACAACTTTATGCAGGAATATGTAAATCAAAAAACGGTGTTGTTTGGTCCCGGCTTTACCGTAAACGGCTTGCGTAAAATACCTTTCCGTTCCATAGGCTTCAACTTTACCTGGAAGTTTGGAAAGCTGGAATTTAAAAAGGACAAGAGTGAGAATGAAGCTCCTGCTCCCGTGGAGTAAAGAATGATGCAACTTCCGTTTCTGAAGCTATAAAATTTAGTTTAATAATTAATTTTGCGACAGCTAAATTTGAACGATGGTGGAATTGGGGGGCATATTTTTACGGAGGTAGAATCCATCGACCGATTGATCTATTTTTACCTGGAAAATAAAATTGTTACATGCTCCCAATCAGCGACGACAACTCAGACCGTAAAACATTTCCCTTTGTAAATTTAATTTTCATTGCCCTCAACATTCTGGTATTTATTATGTACCAGCAATGGGGTACCAATACCAACTTTACCTATAGTTATGCCACCGTACCGGCAGAAATATTAACTGGTCACGATATTGTAACAGACCCTGTGTTATTGCATGATCCTGTTAGTGGCCGCACGTTTCAGATGCCGGGGCTGGGCATCACAGCTATACCAGTTTGGCTCACCCTTATCACTTCTATGTTTATGCATGGGGGCCTTGCACACCTTGGTGGTAATATGTTATACCTGTATATTTTTGGCGACAATATCGAAGACAGACTGGGCCATGTACGCTACTTTTTTTTCTACCTTTTGTGCGGAATTATCGCCTCCTTAACGCATGTGTTTACCACTTACCTGTTTGGTGAAAATCATTTAATTCCGAGCCTTGGCGCATCGGGCGCCATCTCCGGTGTAATGGGCGCTTATTTATTATTGTTCCCTACCAGAAGGGTTACCGTATTGTTGCTATTCTTCTTCATTCATGTGCCTGCCTTTATTGTGTTGGGCTTTTGGATATTGTTACAACTGGCTAACGGTACGGGCTATTTGGGCGGTAGTGAAGCAACCGGTATTGCCTATGCTGCGCATATCGGCGGATTCTTTGCGGGGTTATTGCTGGTCAAAAAATTTGTTCAGCAACAGCAGGTAAAGATAAGGAGGCGTTAATGGTATGTATAGCATTTAATAAACCTGATACATTTACCGGCTATAAAGAAGATGCTAAATTGCTTTTAGACGATATCTAAGATTAAAACAACCAACAAAAAATGAATGCTGCGAAGCTTACCGGATAACCACTATTTGTTTGGTACAACATTTCTTTTGAAACTATCATTCACCAGGTACACACCAGCGATGGTTACCGCCCCACCAATAGCTACATAAATATTCAACCTTTCATTAAAAATTAACGCCCCTAAAAGAACAGCCACCACCGGATTGCTATAAGCGTATATGGATGCACGTGAGGTGGGTAAATGCTGCAAAACATATACATACGCAATAAAAGTTAACACAGAGCCAAACACCACCAGGTAGCTTACAGCGAGCCAGCCATTCACAGGAATATCGCGGATGTTGATCATATCTCCGGTAGTATAAGTAATACTAAATAAAGCAACAGAAGAAATAACCATCTGCAGCCCCATACTAAAATACGGGTTAAAGCCACTGCTGTATTTTTTTGTATATAAACTTCCGAAGGCCCATGAAATACTGGCCACAAAAGACAGTAAAATGCCAAAACGAAAATCAGCATTTAAAAAATCTTTCAGGTGATCGTAAAAAATAATGCAGATGCCGCCAAAGCCAAGCAACATGCCAGCCAGTGCTTTCCCAGGGAGGCGGTGTCCTTCAAACAATGTGATAATAACAATCCATAAAGGCATAATGGCGGCTATTATGGCCCCTAAACCGCTCGAAATATATTGTACTCCCCAGGTGGTTAGGGTATTGCTAAGCATAAAATTCAAGGCACTCAATATTACAATAGTTACCCACTGTTTACCTTTTGGCCATGGACGTTTGGTGTATACAAAATACAACAGGTAAATACTTCCGCCCAATACCTGGCGAATAGCGCACATTTGAATAGCAGGTATATATTTAACGCCTTCTTTTGAAGCAATCCAGGTTGTGCCCCAAAAAAAACATACCCATATCAATGCCAGCATAGGTTTGCCACCGGGCCGGTTAAAGGGTGTTTTGTCTATGATATTATTGGCTAATATTTTCATTGTTTACCCAAGCCAAAAGGCTTCAGGAATTAATGTTTAAAATGCCGCAGTCCGGTAATAACCATAGCGAGATTATTTTGTTTACAATATTCAATAGAATCTTTGTCGCGGATAGAACCGCCAGGCTGTATAAAGGAATGGATTCCTACTGCATGCGCAATTTTTACACAATCATCAAAAGGAAAAAATGCATCGCTTGCTAATGCGGCTCCCGTTAAATCAAAATTAAATTGTTTTGCTTTTTCTATGGATTGACGTAAAGAATCTATCCTGGATGTTTGTCCGCAACCTTTACCTATCAACTGTTTCTTTTTTACCAATGCAATGGAATTACTTTTTAAATGTTTGGCTACCATGTTGGCAAATGCAAGGTCCTCTTTTTCCTCAGCAGTTGTATCTCTTCCACCTGCTTCTTTCCATTCTGTAAAATTACCCACATCATTTTGCTGTGTAAGCGTTCCGTTTAAAACAGATTTAAACTGATGCGTAGCCGTCAATCCCGCTTTTTGAACCAGCAGGATGCGGTTCTTTTTTGTTTGCAAAATTTCCAATGCATCTGCATCAAAGGAAGGTGCAATCAATACCTCAAAAAATATTTCGTTGATGGCTCCAGCAGTTGCTTTATCAATAGCTGCATTGCAAATCAATACTCCGCCGAAGGCACTTTCCGGATCACCTGCCAGTGCTGCATCCCAGGCTTCTTTTACAGTTGGCCTTGATGAAATGCCACATGGATTGGTATGTTTAATGATGGCAAAAACCGGGGGCCTGCCCTCATCGCCTGAAGGGAGTGTATTTGCAGAACTCAAGGTATTACAATCTTGTATTAATTGCACCGCTGCATCCACATCTACCAGGTTATTATAGGATAATTCTTTGCCGTGGAGTTTGTCAAATATTTCTTCCTGGTTGCCGTAAAAAATACCCTGCTGATGTGGGTTTTCGCCGTACCGTAATACCGTTTTTGTTTTGTCAAAAGGATTGGCAAAATCAGTTTGATTAAAATAGTTTGATATCGCCAGATCGTAACCCGTGCAAACATCAAAGGCTTTTATTGCAAAGGCACGGCGTTGTTCTAAAGTAGTTTCTCCTTTTTGTTCTTTTAAAATTTGCTCTAGTAATGCGTAATCTTTTTTTGCTGCAATCACTACCACATCTGCATGATTTTTTGCGGCACCTCTTATCATGGATGGGCCGCCAATATCAATTTTTTCAATGATGAGTTTTTCATCCGTTGTTGATTTTACAGTTTCTTCAAAAGGATATAAATCTACAATTACAAGATCGAGTTCGGGAATATTGTATTGCTTCATTTCCTGTACATGGGTTGCATCATTCCTTTTACCCAATATACCACCAAACACAGATGGGTGAAGCGTTTTAACACGACCACCCAAAATAGATGGGTAACTGGTTAGTGACTCTACCGGAACGCAGGGAACATTCAGGGCTTCAATAAACTGCTGTGTACCACCGGTAGAATAAATGGTAATGCCGAGCTGGTGCAACTCTTTAATGATATTTTCTAACCCATCTTTATAAAAAACGGAAATAAGTGCCGACTGAATTTTTTTGTTCATGTGCTTTGGTTAATGTAGGTCTTCCAGGGAAGTTTTACCTCCCTGATTTTTAATAATGCCGCAAAATTAAGATTTTTGACCGTAGCAAATATCGCCCCGATAATTATATTACAACCAAATTGTAAACAAGACAAGAAGTGGAAAACATTTAAAAAGCTATCAAAAAAATTCAATGCCGGATCAGGAATATTTCCGCCCGGCAATTGCGGATTATCTCAGCGGGATTTCTTCCCGGATTTAATGGCTTTTTTTTGCCCAACCCTTTTACAGATTCAATCCGTTCGGCAGCAATGCCGCGGCTTAAAAGGTATCGTTTTACAATATCCGCACGTTCACTTGCAAGCAGCGTACAAAATGTACTGATGCCTTCGGTTTTATAGGCATAACCGGCAATGGATATTGAAATGGAAAGATCTTTTGACAATATATTCTTAACACTATCCAGCACGGCATACGATACTGAAAACAGTGAGTACTGCTGATTTTCAAAAGGAACTACAATGGCATTTCTGTCAGGACATCCATGGGTTTCTGTTTCTCCATATTCATCCGGGCATTCGTCGGCTTCGTCGGCAATACCATCTTCATCCCGGTCGTATATAGCAAGCGGCGGTGGTGGTAGCAGATAATTGAGCATTATTTCGGCCCTGCAATTGTACCGGAGTATTTCTGCATTTGTTTTACGATGTATTGATCTTACATTACCCCAGCCTTTGACAAAACTTATCTTGCAACTGTCAACGCCTCTTGCCAATACATAATCCTTTATAACCAACGCCCTGTTAAGCGACAAGTAATAACAAATGGTATCGCTGCCTTCATCAACATGGGCATATCCGTTAATAGAAAAAAATACCGAATCATTTTTTAGTAAAATATTAATCACACTATCAATGGCTTTAAAAGTAAATGGCTGGTATAATGCTGACTGTTTATATTCGAAAGGAGCCACCACTGTATCTGTTCGGTATTTGGGCAGGCTATCAGTAATATAAAATGCATTCAAATTCGTGGCTGAAGTATCATGGCATTTTAAATGTGAAGACAATTTTAAAGTTTCTGCCGCAACGGAAGTGAAATAAAGTAAACAACAAAGCGCTGCCATTAGAAGGCATACAATACCCAGTTGAAAGCCATGATGGTATACAAATATTTGCGGTTTAATCAATTCGGTTTAAAATAAAAAATTGGAAAATAGTAGTTACAAAAATTACCAACTTACATGCCAATATCGCATACATAAGCTCCTTCAGCAGGTATGGAATAATAATTTAAATGTAAGGCTTTGCAATCTTTTTGCCATTGACCAATTTTCCACAAACTGTTGGAAGCATCAAAAATATATTGACCGCAGTTGAAAACGTTGGCCATCTGTGCTATCGAAAGTTTAGGGTTTTTGGAGATAATGATCAGGTCTACATCAATTTTTTGTTGTAACGGTTCAAAAGATATTGGCTTATCAATCACCAATACTTTTTTATTTACAAACTGGTAAAATTGGTGTTGTGGAAAAATAGTCTTCATCAAATCGCTGCGCATATTTAATTGCAACGCTATGCGGGCAGGTTTTAAATGAAAGTTTTGCAATACCCCATCCTGCAATAAAATACTGTCTCCCAAAAAGTGATAATTATTGCCAGTAATAAAATCAATCGCCTGGTGTTGTGGTACATTGTACACAATTATTTTTTGTTGTTTTTTTATTTGCCAGTTTCCATAAGCCTGCAATAATACAAATGCAAACAAACAAACTATTGCCAGTCGAAAAGCCTTTTTATTTTTGTTGAGTAACCACATACCAATGCCAATTACAACCGCATATAACAACCAGGTAGTGGCAATAGTAGATGGAATGTTATCCCATACGGCAAAGGAGATTTGGCTTACTTTAAGTATGATACTATTCATAACCCAAACCATCCAGCCAACAATTTTACCGAGATAAGTGCCCACAAAAGGAAT
>JAYUBR010000114.1:0-2534 GCA_043740775.1 Ferruginibacter sp.
AAATTAACGCCTTTTTGTTTCCCCATAAAAGTTGACAGCATGAGAGAAAATCTTACCTCAGAAAAATTAGAAGACCGGGTAAAAAGAATGCAGCAGCAACTCTCCAGGTAAATTTTTTTAATAGTTTTGGGGCTCCCATCATTTTATCCACGGGCAGCGGCGTTCCGGCTATCCGCTGCTACTCCGGCACAAGCCAGCCCTGTAGCCCAGCCATACCTGCCAGTAAAATTGCAGCTCGTTCTTCCGGTGAGTTTGTTGGCCTTGTTGCAGATAACCCCGATGCAAAAATTAAACTGAAAATGTTTCATGCAGAAATTATTAATGATACTGATAAATTGAATGAGGAAGTGAGCCAGTACAAAGATATTCCTGTGGTATCTAATGTTACCCAACAGCAGGTGCTTGATAATTACTACCAGATGAAGATGGAAGTGAGGCGGTTGATTGGGGAGGAGGTGGGACGTTTGAAGGCGATTCAAAATTGATTTGCTGGACTTTGGCATGATGAAAATGGGTCATTTTTACAACTTCACACTTGCCTTAGCTCTACCATTTCGATATCAAAATCATTTCATGTCGAAAATAATCAGTAATTTCGCCATTAAACAAAATTCATGTCGAATAGCTTTACCTCATTAAAGGCAAAAAACGAAAATCGGCATAAAACTCAACATCAATGGCTTACAATAAGAATCACCCTTTTAACGACCTGCCAAACCTGCCCCCTGCAGGCTTTATAGAGTCGCCGGAAATACTGCGGCACTTGGCAAAAGCTGCCCGTCATTTAGGCGAATTAAACGGCTTGTGTGCATCATTGCCCGACCCTCAGTTGCTAATCAATACCATCGTTCTACAGGAAAGTAAAGATAGTTCTGCCATTGAAAATATTGTTACCACACAGGATGAATTGTATAAAGCCGCCAGTGAGGAAGGAACTGCCAGCCATGCCGCCAAAGAAGTATTAAGCTATCGGGAAGCCTTGTATGTAGGGCTTGAAAAAATGACCAACCAAAAGAATTTATTGTTGGCCAACACAATGGTGGAAGTTGTGCAAACCATTAAGCAAAATAAATCTGGTATCAGAACTGCACCAGGTACAGCCCTTAAAAATGCAATCAATGGCGAAGTGATTTATACACCGCCCTGCTGCGAAGATGTATTAAGAGAAAAACTGGCCGCATTGGAACAATTCATTAATGACCCGGAAATCTCCCCATTAGACCCATTGGTTAAAATGGCTTTGATACATTACCAGTTTGAAGCCATACATCCGTTTGCCGATGGTAATGGCCGTACAGGCAGAATTGTAAACACATTATACTTAGTACAGCAGGAATTATTATCGCAGCCAGTACTCTACCTAAGTTCTTACATTGTAAAATATAAAACAGAATACTATCAATTACTAAGAGGCGTAACAGAAAAAAATAACTGGCATGATTGGGTAATGTATATCATCACCGCACTGATAGAAACAGCACAGCTTACTATCAAAAAGATAAGAGCCATGCTTTTGCTAAAAGATGAATTTGAGAAGCAGATAAAACAAACATTAGGTGCATCCTTCAGCTACGAACTACTACGGTTGATGTTTACATTACCGTATTTGAAAATTGAATTGCTGGAGAAAAGAGCAATAGCCCACAGGCAAACGGCTTCTGTGTGGTTAAAGAAATTAACTGATGCCAATATATTAAAACCTCAAAAAATTGGACGAACAACTTATTATATTAATTACCGGTTGATGGAGTTGTTGGCGGAGGATTGAGGATACTATTAAAAGACAAGAAAATGAAATGCAATGAACATAAGAAAAGTAACCAATAAGAATTTTAAATGTTTCAAAGATTTTTTTGAACTTGATTTATCAGATGGGGTTAATATGATTCCGGTAAAAGCCTCATAAAAGCCCTTATTTTCAATTAGGTTCGACACCGTCGAACCAATAACAATATGGGGAGCATAAGCCTCAGCAAAAATCCTTATTTTTTTGAGGTTACCGGAGGAAAACCCTTTCAGTCCTGGCAGTTCTTTTTGCAGGTCTGCTGAAATTTGATCAAGCACTTTGGCCCCCATTTTTGGGCCTTAATTTTATCGGAAATCATAACCCCTGTTTTGAAGTAAAGCATCAGTTGCTCCCGGTTGGCAAGCCTTGCTGCGGCATAGCGGCTTTTTACAATTTGCCTTTTAATAGACTGGATGAATTCTACGTAATTTTTATAGATTTCATAGCTTAATAAATTATTTTATAAACTCACCTAATAATTAAATAATAAGGGAAACATCCCTAATTTTACGCTGTTAAAAGTTCAGCAATTTTCGTTAAATCGGGGATAAAATGGTTCGAGAAATGTCCATGCAGGGCAACCAGCGAGGACAAATCAGCTTTATCACTGATTTGTCCTTTTTTTATTTAATCAGCCTGAAATTATCAAACGATATTTTCAATTCTTAGAATGAACCTTTCACCCAGGAGCAAAGGTTTTTGCTAAATACATTGAAAGATCCTTTGTAGTTTGCGCTGTAAAATCTTC
>JAYUBR010000115.1:0-2533 GCA_043740775.1 Ferruginibacter sp.
ATCTTTTGTAATGGAAGCGGAAAAGATAGGTTCGGAAACATTGCTTGCACAAATAATAAATATGGTGAATGATGCAAGCCGTTCAAAAGCTCCTATTCAAAAATTAGTCGATAAAATATCCAGGTATTTTGTTCCGGCTGTTGTCATTGTTTCTGCTCTTACTTTCATTGCATGGACACTCTTTGGCCCCGAACCAAAATATGTTTATGCATTTGTAAATGCTATAGCTGTATTAATTATCGCCTGTCCTTGTGCTTTAGGGTTAGCTACTCCAATGTCTGTAATGGTTGGTGTTGGTCGGGGGGCACAGGCAGGGGTTTTAATTAAAAATGCAGAAGCAATTGAAAAGATGAATGAGATTGATACGTTGATAATTGATAAAACGGGTACCATTACAGAAGGCAAACCTTCAGTAGAAAATATTGTAGCTCTAAAAGATTTTAATGCGGATGATTTATTGAAAAAAATTGCTTCTATAAATAAACAAAGTGAACATCCATTAGCTGATGCTGTTGTTAAATATGCAGCTTCGAAAAAGATTACCTTAACTGATGTAAAAGACTTTAAGGCTGTAGCAGGCAAAGGCGTTACCGGAACTGTAGATAGTAAAAAAGTAGCAATAGGAAATAAAAAATTAATGGAAGAGACGAACTCAAATGTTCCGGATGATTTAGATAGCCAGGTAAAAAAAGAACAAGGAAATGGTAAAACGGTTTCCTATATTTCTGTCGATGGAATTGTAGCAGGTTTCGTAACCATAACCGATAAGATAAAAGAAACAAGTAAAGAGGCAATTCGGGAGCTTATCAATAATCATATAAATGTGATTATGCTTACCGGTGACAATGCAGGTACTGCAAAAGCAGTTGCAGACACACTTAATCTTTCAGCATATAAAGCAGAATTTCTTCCGCAGAATAAATTGGAAGAAGTAAAGCGTTTGCAAAAAGCAGGTAAGAAAGTAGCTGTCGCTGGAGATGGTATCAACGATGCCCCGGCATTAGCACAAGCTGATGTTGGTATAGCGATGGGAACGGGAACAGATGTAGCAATAGAAAGTGCCGCCATCACATTGGTGAAAGGCGATTTACAGGGTATAGTAAAAGCAAAAAAATTAAGTCATGCAGTTATGAAAAACATTAAGCAAAACCTGTTCTTCGCCTTTATTTATAATGTGGTTGGCGTGCCCATTGCAGCGGGTATACTGTATCCCTTTTTCGGCTTATTATTATCTCCCATGATTGCTGCAGCAGCAATGAGTGTGAGCTCTGTATCCGTAATAGGCAATGCCCTGCGATTGAGAAATGTAAATTTATAATGTAAAAAATTGTTTATGAATACTAAGCCTTCAGTTATCATTTTCGATGTTAATGAAACATTGCTTGACATGTCACCTTTAAAAAATAAAATCAATGCTCTTTTAAATAGCAGCAAAGGGTTTCGTATCTGGTTTGGAATGCTTCTGCAATATTCACTGGTTGATAACTGTACCGGTGCATATCATGACTTTGTATCTATAGCCAATGCAACGTTAGATATGACAGCAAAAGCATTGAAAACTGATGTGGATGAAGAGAAAAAAAAGGCTGCGCTGGAAACCATCAAAGAATTACCAGCTTATCCGGATGTGCCAAAAGGCTTGCAGCTTTTAAAAGAGAATGGATTTCGCCTTACTACGCTTACTAATTCTCCTTCAGCTACGCTTACTGCACAATTGCAATATGCAAAACTCACCGAATATTTTGAAGCAACACTTAGTATAGATGCAATTAAAAAATATAAACCAGCAGTTGAAACCTATAAATGGGCAACCGAACAATTATCAGTTAATATTACTTGTGCTATGCTGATTGCTGCACATGGTTGGGATATTGCTGGTGCTTTACAAGCTGGCATGCAGGCTGCTTTTATTGAACGTGAAGGTCAATCACTTTATCCTTTGTCACCCAAACCAGCATTTACCGGAAAGGACCTGGTAGAGATTGCGAACAAAATAATTGCTCATTATTAATGATAAGACAGGAAGACCAAAGATTTTAGAACGCAAGAATTACTTCGATCCTAACGATGAACCTTTAAAAACGAAAGAAATGCTTACAGACTGCTGGTGGCAATGCAGGTATGGAGGTATTGAAGTGCCTAATCACCTATGGATACATTGACTACCGGCGAAGTAAAAAAATATAGCGGTAACCAGACGGAGGATGTTATACTTGTTGATTGTTAAGTTTTATTGATAACAAAATATTTTACTGTTCAATTCTGTTTTTTAAATCCTGTATAAGGAAAAATAATCTTAACAATTTTTATATTTAAGTAATTGCTTAAATAGTTACTTTTGCTCTATGAATAATATAACTTGTATAAGACCCTACGCAGACCAGGTGCTGATAGGAGAATGTAAAAAGAAGCTGCAAAAAGCGGAAACATCTTTCAGCAGGTTAAGTCAGGTATTAAGCCTTGCAGGTAATGATGTGAGAATGAAAATGCTTTATCTGTTAGAAGAAGAAAATGAATTGTGTGTTTGTGACCT
>JAYUBR010000116.1:0-8403 GCA_043740775.1 Ferruginibacter sp.
AAAAAGATAAGAAATTTATTCAAAAGCTTATGAAGCAATTGAAAGAAGGAAAAAAAGAATTATTCATTGTAGATGATAAAGATGGCACCCCGACTTACACTCACGATTTTGCAAAAAATGTAAAAGCATTGATTCAAAATGAATATTGGGGCCTATACAATATGGTGTGCGGCGGCCAGACAAGTAGGCTGGAAGTGGCAGGCGAATTATTACAAATGCTCAACCTTGCTGATACAGTAAAAATCACCACTGTAAAATCAGACTACTTCAAGGAAATATATTTTGCAGAAAGGCCACCATGCGAACGCCTTGTAAACAGGAAGTTGGAACTAAGAAATCTTAACTTGATGCAGGATTGGAGAGTAGCCCTAAAACAATATTTAGACAAATACTATCAATCGTATTTAGATTAATTCGATGGAGAAATTACGAATAGCAGCTTTTGGTGGGTTCCGATCTATACCACCAAAGCCAGGCGCAGCAGGCTCTGATAAAATTGCATTGGAATTATATCCAAGAATTGTTGCAAAGGGCCATTCCTTATTAGCTTACAGCAGAATTTACCCAGGAGATACCGATGCCCTTCATTATGAATACGAAGGCGTAAAAATCAAATATTTTAAAACGGTAAAAAAGGCCGGTTTTGATACACTGGTACATTCTGCCAAGGCTACTTTTGATGTAATCTTCCGTAATACTGCAGATGTTGTTCATCTGCATAGCGGTGCTAACAGTATCTGGGCTATGTTTTTAAGATTAGCAGGCAAACGTGTTGTTGTTAGCCAATTTGCAATGGATTGGAAAAGGGATAAATGGCCCTGGTATGGAAAATTATTTTATTTGGTTTCCAATTACCTCACTTCCTATTGCCCCAATGCAGTTGCATTCGACAATATTTTTACCAAAGAATATTTTGAAAAAAAATTCAACAAAAAATATGATTTTATCCCATACGGATCGGAAGTAAAAATGCCCCCTGATAATATTGATATTTTAAATAAACTGGGTATTACGAAAGGTGAATACTTTTTATTTGTAGGGCGCTTTATTCCTGATAAAGGTTTGCACGTTTTGGTGGAAGGATTTGCATCTTTACAAACAAATAAAAAGTTGGTGTTGATTGGCGGCTCGCCAAATCCAGGTGAATATGAAGCAAGCGTTAAGGATACAAAAGATATCCGGATAATTTTCCCCGGCTATGTGTATGGCGATGACACAAACATTTTGATGAAGAATGCTTATGCTTATATACAGCCATCTTTGATAGAAGGATTATCGCCAGTAATATTGACAGTTATGGGGCTTGGTACTCCACTGATATGTTCGGACATAGTGGAGAACAAATTTATTTGTGGGGACAATGCCACCACTTTTATTTCAGGAGAAAGCAAAAGCCTAGCAGAAAAAATTGATTATGCTTTAAATAATCCTTTAGTAATAGCAGACAAAGCTGCAGCAGGGAAAACAGATATAAAAAACAGGTTTAACTGGGATAAAATTACAGACCAGTACATTGAATTATTAAAAAAATAAAGACGAAAAAAATATGCTTAAAATTGCTTTAATAGGAGCAGGGAAAATGGGAATATCACACCTGTCTATTCTTGGAGGATACGCCAGCGCTGACATTGTTGGTGTATGCGACACATCTAAAATGGTTACTGATTTTTTAACTAAACATGGAAAATTTAATTGCTTCTCCGATTATAATAAAATGATTGCAGAAACAAAACCTGATGCAGTGGTTGTGGCTGTGCCAACTAAATTTCATTACAGTATCATAAAAGATTTGCTCGAAAAAAATATTCATGTTTTTGCAGAAAAACCTTTTTGCCTTACTTATGAACAGAGTGAAGAATTAGTACAATTGGCCGCAAAAAATAAGCTGGTAAACCAGGTAGGTTATCACAACAAATTCATTGGTACATTCCGTGAAGTAAAGCGCATTGCGCAGAGTGGTGCATTGGGTGACATTTATCATTTTATTGGCGAGTCTTACGGGCCTGTTGTGGTAAAAAAGAAATCAGATACATGGCGTTCTGATCCAGCAGAAGGTGGCGGGTGCTTGCTGGATTATGCTTCCCACGTAATTGATTTATTAAACGATATTTTGTCGCCAGTGCAAAGCAGCAAGGGCACTTTATTAAAATCAATTTTTTCTGGCCAGGTAGAAGATGCGGTGTATTCTTTACTTGAAATGCA
The DNA here is from genome assembly GCA_043740775.1 of Ferruginibacter sp. Lineage (GTDB taxonomy): Bacteria > Bacteroidota > Bacteroidia > Chitinophagales > Chitinophagaceae > Ferruginibacter. The sequence continues at coordinate 2,203 of JAYUBR010000116.1, forward strand.
ATCCGGGCAATCGGGTGTGCTTTCTGTGAACTGGAGCGATGATACCTACAGAAAAATGTCTACATCCATAACATTGGTTGGAACTAAAGGAAAATTAATTTCTGATGCAAATGAACTGAAATTGTTTTTGAAAGATGACAATGCACTAAACAGTTATAGCAAAGGCTGGAATGTAAAGTATATCACAGATTTGCAGGACGGAATTGATTTCTATTTAAGGGGCGAAGAGTATTCTGCACAGTTGGATTATTTTGTAAAAGTATTGGAAGGTAAAGTGCCAAACACTATTAACAATTTTGCAAGCGCTGCTAAAACAGACAAAGCCATTTCAATCATTAAAAAAAGTTCAAAATAAAATAAAGATGGAAAGAATTCTTTTTGGAGACAACCAATTTTTTGCTGTTAATCATATTTCTGATGATAAATCAAGGGCACAGTCTATTAAATTTAAAGATGATTCTGCAATTATGAAAGTACTGGATGATGCCATTGTAAGTGGCATCAATACTTTTATGTGTACTACCCACGACAGAATTGCTAATATTTGTGATATAGTAAGGGCAAACCCTGAGAAGTATAAAGATTTTAAGATTTTTCCCTGCATGCCTTATGCCCATAAATATGCCAATGCAGTAACAGAATTAGGTATAGCCGGCACATTAAAACAATACGTTCCCGGCAATTTTTTTGGCTCACTATTTAAAGGTGGTATGGCTTACATTACTAAAGATTTTGAATCAATAATGGAGCTGATGATTGATGCAGAAATGAAAATGTTTAAAGATATCAATACACCAGTAATTTTTTTACAAAATATTATTACTGACCTTTTGCTGGGGTTAAGGGCTACGGACATGTTGGTAGCTTTTCATCATTACATCCAAAAAAAGCACAATGCAGAAGCTGGTTTTATAACCATGAACATGCCAAAATTATTAAGCGCTTTGCAGGAAGGCGGAATTGAAAATCCGATCATTTGTGCCTCTATTAATAAAGCAGGTTTTAGAATGAGTGGAGGGAAAGAAATTTATGAAGAAACTTTAAAGAATAAAAAAGTGAGGGTGATAGCCATGCAGGTATTAGGAGGAGGCGCAATACATCCAAAGGAAGCGATAGAATATGTTTGTAAATTGCCAAACATTGAATCTATTTTATTTGGAGCTTCTTCAAAAACAAATATTGAAAGCACTGCAAATTATATCCACCAATTTGACAGTAAGAAATAAAAAATGAATAACTCAATTTAAACACTTTCCATGCGATTGATTTTATCTTTGCAGGATATTTTACAAAACACCCCGGCAGTCAACTAATTTTAATAAAAGAAAATGCAAAAAGATAGCAAGATATATATAGCAGGACACCGGGGAATGGTAGGCAGCGCCATTCTTAGGAATTTAACAAAGCAGGGATTTAATAACTTTATTACAAGAACATCATCGGAATTGGATCTTAGAAATCAACAAGCTGTAAATGATTTTTTTTTGGCTCAAAAACCAGCATATGTTTTTTTAGCCGCAGCAAAAGTGGGTGGTATTTATGCTAATAATACTTTCAGGGCTGATTTTCTTTACGATAACCTGGTTATGGAAAGCAATATCATCCATGCTTCATGGAAGAGTGGCGTTATCAAATTAATGTTTCTCGGTAGTTCTTGTATTTATCCTAAAATGGCACCTCAACCGTTAAAGGAAGAATATTTGCTTACAGGTTTATTGGAACAAACCAATGAACCTTACGCCATAGCAAAAATCGTTGGAATCAAGTTATGCGAAGCTTACCGCAGCCAGTATGGGTGCAACTTTATAAGTGTTATGCCAACTAACCTGTACGGTATTGGAGACAATTACGATTTAAACAACTCTCACGTATTGCCGGCATTAATAAGAAAGGTGCATGAGGCCAAGATGGCTAATGCGTCAGAAGTGGTTGTATGGGGAACCGGTACACCAAAAAGAGAATTTCTTTTTGCAGACGATCTTGCAGAAGCTTGCAATTTTTTGATGAAGAATTACGATGAAAAAGGATTAATCAATATTGGCACAGGAGTAGATTTAAGTATTGCAGATTTAGCCGCAATGGTAAAAAAGATTATTGGCTTTAACGGTAAACTGGTTTTTGACACAACAAAGCCAGATGGTACGCCAAGAAAATTAATGGATGTATCCCTTCTTCATTCTCTGGGATGGAAACATACAATTGATTTAGATGAGGGCATTCACCTGGCTTACCAGGATTTTTTGAAGAAGAAATAAAAATTCGCAAAGAACTCAGTCAAAAAAAATGGTTCCGATTTTTTTTGATTGAATAAAATACAGACTTAAACCCCATAAATAATAATACAATTTAAACAATGAATAAAACAGACAACGTATCAGGCAAAACAGCACTCATCACAGGTATTACAGGTCAGGATGGGGCTTATCTTGCTGATTTATTATTAGAGAAAGGTTACAAGGTACATGGTATAAAACGCCGGTCTTCTTTAATAAACACACAAAGAATTGATCACTTATACCAGGATCCTCATGAAAAAAATGTACGTTTTCAACTCCACTATGGAGATATGACGGATAGCTCAAACTTAATAAGAATAATACAGGAGACGCAGCCAGATGAAATCTATAACCTTGCAGCAATGAGTCATGTAAAGGTTAGTTTTGACGAACCAGAATATACTGCAAATGCAGATGGCATTGGTACGCTCCGTTTATTGGAAGCTATTCGCATTTTAGGATTGGAAAAAAAGACCAGGATTTATCAGGCCAGTACATCTGAATTATACGGATTGGTGCAGGCAGTGCCGCAAAGTGAAACAACCCCTTTTTATCCCCGTAGTCCCTATGCTGTAGCTAAATTGTACGCTTACTGGATTACAATTAATTACAGGGAAGCCTACAAGATGTTTGCATGTAATGGTATTCTGTTTAACCATGAAAGCCCATTGCGTGGAGAAACTTTTGTTACAAGAAAAATTACCAGGGGGGTAGCTGCCATTGTTAAAGGAAAACAAGAGAAAATATACCTGGGAAACCTGGATGCAAGAAGAGACTGGGGACACGCTAAGGACTATGTGGATGCTATGTGGCGAATATTACAACAGGATGTAGCGGAGGATTATGTAATAGCTACTGGTGTAACAACCACTGTGAGAGACTTTATTAAATTGTCTTTTCTCGAGGTAGGAGTAGAGCTTAGTTTTTCCGGCGAGGGTGTAACTGAAGTTGGAATAGTTAAATCATGCTCCAATCCTGAATATCAGTTAACATTAGGACAGATAGTTGTGGCGGTTGATCCTGAATATTTCAGACCCACAGAAGTAGAATTATTAATAGGAGATCCCTCAAAAGCAAAAACAAAATTAGGCTGGCAACCCAAATACGATTTAGCTGGTCTTGTAAAAGAAATGATTGCAAGTGATTTAGCAGCTTCATAAATTAGAATAGTTAGATTATTTACTGGTTGATAGGAAAGCTATATCAAGCTTGAACATGATGTAAATTGGTAAAACAGTACACAAATACCCGTATAAAATGGTTCAAATAATCCTTGTCTTATTAAATGCTTTAACCTCAAAACACGAACCGTTATAGTAATTTAATTTGTAGTCAAAAATTATCAAATTTTAAGTAATATGCCCAGTCCTTTTTTTACTTTATTTACCCCGGCTTATAACTGTGAAAATACAATTCACCGGGTTTTTTTAAGTGTTGCAAAACAAACCTTTCGCAACTTTGAATGGATAATTATTAATGATGGATCGAAGGACAATTCTTCTGAGGTAATCAAAAATTTAATAAAGAAAGAAGGATATGCTGACATACAAATTACCTTCCTCGAATTTGAAAATTTTGGTAAGCACAGTGTATGGAATAAGGGCGTAAAACTAGGAAGGGGAAAGTTTTTTGTACCTGCAGATGCGGATGATGCTTTTTTACCGGAAGCATTGGAATTTTTTTATCAAAAAATTAATTCTTTCACTCCTGAACAATTAAATAGCATTAGTGGAATTAATGTGCAATGTCTTGATAATGATACAAATAATATTGTAGGGGGTATGTACCCTGCAGACGGTTATATTACTAATAATTTTGAATTAAAATATAAGTTAGATTTAAAGGGTGAGAAATGGGGATGTATTAAACTTAATTTATTAAAGCAGTATCCTTTTCCTGAAATTAGACATTCTAATTACCCGGAAGATTATGTATGGTTTACTTTAAGCAAGACTCATAAAGTAATTTGCTATAATAAACCGCTAAGGAGATATTACACAAATAATAATGGGATAACATCTCTTCAAACGGTAAGAAATAAAAGGGAACGAAAAGTATATATCAGGTATTATTCCTGGTTGTTATTACACTTTGGAGGTAGAGTTTTGAAATATTCACCTAAAAGATTTTTTAAACATATTGCAAGAATTGCAGCCGATACTTTGTATGTATGTTTTAAATAATTTATAGTACTAAAAAAATCTACATTTTTAGTACTATTTAGTATGTTAATTTAAGGCTAACTTAGTTTAATGAGTATAGGTTTTAGTTATTATGCTTTACCCTGTATTTTTTATTTACTTTAGGATTGTTGAAATAATCATCAAGCTCTTTTTGACTTAGAATATCTTCTGCAATGGGAATATCTATCAACTGTATTTGTGACTGTTTTAATTCTTCTTTTAGCTTTCGCGATTTATTTAAAATTTCCGCATCCTTTTCGCCCACCAATGTATTATCTGCCAGTAGATATTCAAGCCTTTTAATACTGTTTCTAATTAATGTTGCAGTATTTTGATCAGAACTACTGTTTGGTGCAGTTGCTTCTTTTACAGGCACTAATGCTACACCAACACTCGGTAATATTTTACCGGTCGTCTGTTGGGTATTGCCGGGCAAAGAAGAGAAGACGGTTCCTCCAAGAGCAGTAGATGCAGAGGCCAGGTCAAAACTTGTTCTGGTACCTTTGGTTTTTTTTATTTTTTTATCTACCAGCCGGAAACTGCTTTTTAACTGCACTACATAATGTTCAACTTCAGTTCTTAACTTCTCAAATTCTATCGCTTGCTGAGGGTAATTAATATTTTCTTTCACCATAATATTGATTACTGCTGTATCCTTGTTATTAAACTTATTGGTGCCAATAAAATAGATTTCCAGTTTCTTTATTTTGTCTTTATCTGTTTCTTTTACAAAATCAAATGGCGCACACCAGGTAAAATCATCATTACATTTTGTAACCGGCGTTAAAGATTTTATGGGGTAATTGCTGAAATAGGTAATTTCTTCAATGGGGAAATTGCCATTGTCGCATTGCAATTTAAAACTAACCGTATCACCTTCATCAATAAACAAAGTATTGGTTACAGTGGGTTTTACTTTTGAGGGAATAATTTCGGTATTGTAAAACAGCAAAGTAAAACTGGTGTCTACACGCTCTTCAGGTTTATCAAGGTTTTGTACACTTAACGCAACTTTATATTCGTAATCATATTTTAATCTTCCCGAAAGAAAAAAAGATTTTTCTGCCTTAAAAGTAAGTTCACCATTGTCTTTATTAATTTTTAAACCTACAAGTGAGTTTTTTAAAAACCAATAATATTTGGCAACATCTTTATTGATTTGAAGTGGATATTTTAAAGTTGAATCAACATGCAGACTAAAATAAGGGTTTAGATTTTTTATTCTTAAAACTGTATCTGTTTGACTGAATATGTTGGTAAAAGAATCTAATTTTATCTGGGAAAAAAGCGCTACCGGACTTATCAAAAAAATCAGGAAATAGGAAATCTTTTTTATAATCATGTTAATCTGTTAAGAGGTGTGTTGGCGAAGTTAAAACATAAAAATAAGGCTAACGGCTTATTAAAAAAAATAAGGCTATTCCGTTATACCGGAATAGCCTTCACTTAACCAAAACCAACTCTATGCCTTGTTAAATTTTACTGAATAGTAATTTCCTTGCTTGATGCTTTTGTTTCCTCTTTTTTTGGAAGTGTAACTTTTAAAATACCATTTTCATACTTTGCTTCAATGTTTTCAGATTCAATTTTTTCATCCAGTGTAAAGCTTCTTTTAAATCCTTTATAACTAAATTCTTTACGGATGCTTTTTAAGTTTTCATTGCTGCCTTCTTCTTTTTTAACAGCGCTGATTACTAATAAAGTACCATCTAATTTAATGGTGAAATCAGTTTTTTCCATAC
>JAYUBR010000117.1:0-2530 GCA_043740775.1 Ferruginibacter sp.
TCATAGAGAGAAAACAATCGTAATGGTTACGCATGATATTGAAGAAGCCATCTTTTTAAGCGACCGTGTGGTGGTGATGAACAATGGGCCGGCTGCTACCATCAGGGAAATTATTGACATACCATTACCCCGGCCAAGAAATAAAAAAGAAATAGTACACGATCCGCAGTACATGGCCATTCACGATAAATTACTGAACCTGTTAATTGATAAATTTTCTATCGACGATATCAACTAAATAAAAATTAATAACACTAAAATCTATTTCATGTCAATCAGCCTATCATCGCAGCCGCTAAATAAGTTAAACATCTTCTCAGGTAAGGGTGTGCAGATGCGTACCTTTCATATTACCTGGTTTACTTTTTTTTGTTGCTTTTTTGCCTGGTTTGGCATGGCGCCATTAATGAAAATTGCCAAAGAAGAATTGCAATTAACCAAAGACCAGATTGGTAATATACAGATAGCATCGGTATCTGCAACTATTGTTGCCCGTTTATTAATTGGCCGCCTGGTAGATAAATATGGCCCCCGTTTAGTGTATTGCTGGCTACTGCTAATCTGCGCTGTTCCGGTGCTGTTAATTGGTACCAGTCATTCATACACTTCTTTTCTATTGTTCCGCTTGGCCATTGGGGTTATCGGTGCATCCTTTGTTATCACACAGTTTCATACCGCCATTATGTTTGCGCCCAATATAAAAGGTACAGCCAATGCAACTGCCGGGGGCTTTGGTAATGCCGGTGGCGGGGCAGCAAATTTCTTTATGCCCATGATTGCATCAGGCTTTGTGGGTCTTGGTTTTTGTACCAAAGAAGATAGCTGGCGGTATGCTATGATTGTACCTGGAATATTATTGCTGGTATGTGCTTATTTATATTACCGGTATACAAAAGATACGCCTGCCGGTGATTATAAAGAAATTGGGCACACAACAGATGCAAAGAAAAATACTTTTATGATTGCCATAAAAGATTACCGCACCTGGATTTTAACCATTGCCTATGCTGCCTGCTTTGGAGTAGAAATTACGGTTGATAATTTTGCCCCTATCTTTTTTATGGATTCGTTTGGTGCCACGCTGGCGGTTGCCGGAATGGCCGCCGGAATATTTGGCTGGATAAATTTATTTGCCCGCCCAATGGGTGGAATAGTAGCAGACAAAATAGGAAAAGTCTGGGGCTTTGATGGCAAGTCTTTACTGTTGTCAATTTTATTATTACTGGAAGGCATTGGCATTATCTGGTTTGCAAAATCAGGTAATTTAAGTATGGCTATTGCTATGATGTTTTTCTTTGGCCTTAGCCTTAAAATGGCCAACGGCGCTACTTACAGCCTGGTGCCGTTTATTAGTCCTGCCGCGGTTGGTAGTGTAGCAGGCATTGTAGGTGCAGGCGGAAATATTGGTGCCATGTTGATTGCTTTTATGTTTAAGGCGAAAGCATTGCATGCTACAAAAGAAGTGGTAGAAAACGGGGTATCAAAAACAAAAGACCTGATTGATTATACAGCAGCATTTACTTTATTAGGATATATTATTTTAGGCATTGGTGTTGGCGTATTTATTTTTAGAACAATTGCAGCTACGAAAACTACAACAATAAAAGATCTGAATATAGCACTTGCCGAAGCAAAGGTGTAGCATAAAAAAGGTTGATTTTTTAGACAGCATAAAATTATAAAGCCACATCATCATTGGAGAAGAATAAACATACACACAATACCCCTGCCGGCCACGTTGAAGCTGCAAGTACCTGCTGTTATTGCGGTGTGGGCTGTGGTATTGTTGTTAAAAAAGATTCACAGGGGCGCATACAGGTAGAAGGGGATAAAGATCATCCGGTAAACAAAGGGATGTTGTGCAGTAAGGGAATGAACCTGCATTATACCGTGATGGATACCGGCGACCGTTTGTTATATCCTGAAATGCGCTATGGCCGTAACCAGCCAAGGCAAAGGGTTTCGTGGGATACTGCATTAGAAAGAACAGCGGCAGTGTTTAAAACCATTATCGAAAAATATGGCCCTGATGCAGTGGCTTTTTATGCAAGTGGCCAATGTTTAACAGAAGAATATTATGTAGTGAACAAGCTTGTAAAAGGATTTATTGGCAGCAATAATATTGATACCAACAGCCGCCTTTGTATGAGCAGTGCGGTGGTGGGTTATAAAATGAGTTTGGGTGAAGATGCTGTACCGGTAAGTTATGACGACATAGAATTGTGTGATGTTATTTTTGTTGCAGGTGCCAACCCGGCCTGGTGCCATCCAATTTTATGGAGAAGGGTAGAAGCCGCAAGAGAAAAAAATCCTAACTTAAAAATAATTGTAAGCGATCCCCGTAAAACACAAACCTGTTCCATTGCAAATGTTCACCTGCAACTAAATCCCGGAACAGATATTACCCTGCACCATGCCATTGGCCGTTGTTTGATTGAAACCGAAAATGTGAGTTTCGATTTTATAAATGATCATACCAATGGTTTTGATGAGTACAGAAAATCTGTTTTTGAAAGAACGATTGAAGAAG
>JAYUBR010000118.1:0-2521 GCA_043740775.1 Ferruginibacter sp.
AAAATAATTAAACAATAACAGAACATGGCAAAAAAATCAATTGAAGCCAGGCAGAGAAAGCGTGAAGTAATGAGCGCAAAATTTGCTGAAAAAAGAGCAACATTAAAAGCTGCCGGCGATTACAAAGCTTTGGATCTTTTACCAAAGAATGCATCTCCTGTACGTTTAAGAAACCGTTGCCAGTTAACGGGTCGCCCAAGAGGTTATATGAGACATTTTGCTTTGTCAAGAAATATGTTTCGTGATATGGCATTGGCAGGTAAAATACCTGGTGTTACCAAGGCAAGCTGGTAAGAAATTAAAAACAGCAGATCAATAGCGATATTGAAATCACTGTAAAAAAATTATCTAATAACAAAAGTCAATTTAACTAATTATGGTAACTGATCCTATAGCAGATTTTCTTACAAGAATCCGTAATGCCCAAATGGCCAATCATCGTATTGTTGAAATTCCTGCATCGAATTTAAAAAAGCGCATGACAGAAATTTTGTACGATAAAGGATACATTTTAAAGTACAAATTTGAAGATGATAATAAACAAGGAGTAATTAAAATTGCCTTGAAATATGATGCAGCTACCAAATTACCGGTAATTCAGAGTCTGGAAAGAGTATCACGCCCCGGTTTACGTACTTACGCAAAACCAGATGAATTTAAAAGAGTAAAGAATGGTTTGGGTATTGCAATTGTTTCTACTTCAAAAGGAGTGATGACTGACAAGGAAGCAAAGGCGCAGAATGTAGGCGGCGAAGTGTTGTGCAACATTTACTAGAGAATATGGCAATTAGATGATTTGCTAATGTGGTGATAAATATAAATGGTTTGACAATTAAGCCTAAGTCGTGGCTGAACACAAATCGAATTGATAATAATAAAATTAAAACCGACAATGTCTAGAATTGGAAAAAAACCTGTTGAATTCCCTAAGGGAGTTACAATTGTGGTAGGAAGCGATAATGTGGTTACTGTTAAAGGACCGAAAGGCGAATTGAAACAGGCTGTTGACAGAGACATCAAACTGGAAGTTAAGGAAGGCACTTTCGAACTGGTTCGTCCCACCGACCAGATCCGCCACAAAGCAATGCATGGTTTATATAGGTCACTTGTTAGCAACATGGTTAAAGGTGTTACCGAAGGATATGTAAAGCAAATGGAACTGGTGGGTGTGGGTTTTAAAGCTGCCAGTACAGGAAATATATTAGATCTTGCTTTAGGTTATTCTCACAATATTATTTTTGAAATACCTAAAGAATTGAAAGTTGGTACATCCCAGGAAAAAGGACAAAATCCAATCATCACTTTGGAAGGTGTTGACAAACAGTTAATAGGTCAGGTATGTGCTAAAATACGCGGCTTACGTAAGCCAGAACCATACAAAGGAAAGGGTGTTAAATTTAAGGGTGAGGTATTGAGAAGAAAGGCTGGTAAGTCTGCAGGTAAATAATTAATGTGAAAATTTGAAAATTGGCCAATTGGAAAATGGCACCCGTCAGGGAATTTCAAATGACAGTAACAATATTTAAAAATAAAATGCTCCGGCAGTATCGGGGCAAAAAATAAAAGATCATGAATAACAAATCAAGTGCAAGGGAAAAGATCAAATTTCGCATCCGCAAAAAAATAAATGGTGTTGCTGCAAGGCCAAGATTGAGTGTTTTCAGAAGCAACGCAGCTATTTATGCACAGTTGATCAATGATGAAAATGGTTCAACCATTGCCTCGGTTTCATCACTGGATAAAGACATTAAAGCACAAAAAGTTACAAAAACTGAACAGAGTAAACTGGTAGGAAATGCTATCGCCAGGAAAGCTACTGAACTGGGTCTTACTACAGTTGTTTTTGATCGTGGTGGATACATTTATCATGGCCGTGTAAAAGCGGTTGCGGAAGGTGCAAGGGAAAGTGGGTTACAATTTTAATTATAAATTTTCTAATAAGAACTATACATGTTAAAAGCAAACGATAACAGAGTAAAAGCCGGTGAACTTGAGTTGAAAGAAAAAGTTGTTTCTATCAACCGTGTGGTAAAAACTACCAAAGGCGGCCGTGCCTTTAGTTTTTCTGCATTAGTTGTGGTTGGTAATGGTGCAGGCGTTGTAGGCCAGGGGTTAGGTAAAGCAAAAGAAGTACAGGAAGCCATCACCAAAGGGATTGAAGATGCAAAAAAGAATTTGATAAAAGTTCCGGTTATGCATGGTACAATACCACACGAACAACTGAGCAAAGAAGGCGCTGCAAAGGTTTTTATCAAGCCTGCCGCACATGGTACCGGTGTAATCGCCGGAGGTAGCATGCGTGCTGTTTTGGAAGCGGCTGGTATTACAGACGTGTTGGCAAAGAGTCTTGGTTCTGCAAACCCAACTAACGTAGTAAAAGCAACTGTTAAAGCTTTGGCTACTTTACGTGAGCCCATTGCTGTAGCAAAAATAAGAGGTATTTCTTTGAAGAAAGTTTTTAACGGATAATGAAGTTAAAAGTAATAAATTGTAAGTGCTAAGCTAGATTTTATACTTATAA
>JAYUBR010000119.1:0-2520 GCA_043740775.1 Ferruginibacter sp.
CGTAAAGATCAATGTGCTTGCGCATTACTTCTTCACTCATTTCCTGTGCATTGTTGCGGATATAATCATTTAATTGGGGGTAATTACTAAAAGCATATTTAATACTTTTTTTAATAAGCCTGCCTATTTCCTGTTGAATATTTATATCAATTTCACGGTTAATAACAATGCCTCCCAGTGGGATAGGATTGCCTGTTTCTTTTTCCCAGAAATCGCCAAGGTCAATAATTTTTTTGAGACCTTTATCTGCATAAGTAAACCGGTTTTCATGAATGATTACGCCCAGCCCTTTACCACTACTAACAAAATTTTCTATGGCATCATACCTTAAAAAAATCTTCTTTTTAGCGGTAGGGTAGGCGAGAGAGAAAAGTAAGTGAGCGGTGGTTTGTTCGCCCGGTATTGCAATAGTATATTCATCTACGTTATTAATAACTGCATCACCTGCTGCTATTAACAACGGACCCACTCCACGGCCCAGCGCACTGCCACTGTTTAACACAATATATTGATTCAATACCAATGGCAATACGCCATAGCTAAGTTTGGTGATAGTGAGTTTGCCTTGCATGGCCCATTGGTTAAGGGTTTGCACATCTTCCAGCACTGTTTCAAATTCAATATCTCCTGTGTCAATTTTTTTATTCACCAGTGCATCAAAAATAAAAGTATCATTGGGGCAGGGGGAAAATCCTAAAGTAAATTTCATGGTAAGTTGATCAGTATTTTTTCCAGTTCAATATTTAAATTCATGATAGCATCTTTCATGGCCCATTTGCTTTTATCTCTTTCTCCCACTGCATTACTGATGCTTCTTATTTGTATAAAAGGAACCTTTTGCTGTAAACAAACATAATGAAACGCAGCACCTTCCATACTCTCTGTAGCGGGCGCAAAATATTGTATCAGTTGTTGTCTTTGAAACAAACTATCGCTTATTTTGTTTATAGTGATGCCTTTAACCGCATTTAAAGATAGCGTATCAAACAGGTTAGTCGTATCATTGATGAGCCATCCATCACTAAAAGGAGAATCATTTTTCCCTGCAAATCCTGCATCAAATAACGTGGTAAAGTTTCTCTTTTCTTCCATGCCCGCATCTCCAAATGTATCCTGTTTTATTAATACGGGTTGGCCTAAGGATAATTGTTTATTGAACGTTCCTGCAATACCTGCCTGAATTACCAAACCAGGCTTTTTGTTCAACAGATTGAGGGTTAAAAGATAAGTTGTATTTACTTGTCCCACTCCGGTAATTAAAACTTCAATGGCATGATTATTCACCTTGTTTTGTGTTTTTTTAAGCAACAATATAGTGGGTTCAATTTCAAACCGTGTGGCTGATACAAGTAAAATATACATTTTGCAAAAATCGTACTTACACTTCATATTTCAGGATTTAGCAAGTACCTTTGCGAAAAATTTTAAGTGAGGATGGTGTACATAACCAGGATAGAACATTTTAATGCAGCGCACAGATTATTTAATCCGGCATGGAGCCGTGAGCAGAATGACGATGTTTTTGGTAAATGTGCCAATGAAAACTGGCATGGACACAACTTTGAATTGTATGTTACTATAAAAGGAGACCCTAACCCTGACACTGGTTTTGTATATGATGTAAAAAGATTAAGCATTATTGTAAACGAACATGTGATAGAAAAACTGGATCATAAAAATCTGAATATAGATGTGGATTTTATGGTCGGCAAGCTCTGTTCTATTGAAAATCTGGTGATAGCAATCTGGGAACAATTAACACCTCATTTGCCCCAGGGTGTACAACTGCATTGTCTTAAGTTATATGAAACACCCCGTATTTTTGTGGAGTATTTCGGAAACTAATTCTTTTGTTCCGGCAAACAATCAACCTTGCTGATTGTAATTGCTTCGGGGTTGAAGGTGATAATACTTGCCGCTGTAACTAATCTTGTCAATTTAAAATACTGAAACAATTATGAATCATAAAGTAGCTGTTTACCGTAAAGAACATTTTAATGCAGCCCATCGCTTACACAATCCTTTGTGGGATGAAGCAACTAACGACAGGGTATTTGGCAAATGTAACAATCCAAATTTTCATGGTCATAATTATGAATTGGTTATAAAAGTAACCGGCGTACCTGATGCTGCAACAGGCTATGTATTTGACATGAAATTGCTTAGCGACCTTATAAAAGAAAATGTATTGGAAAGGTTTGATCATAAAAATTTAAACCTGGATACAATAGAATTTAAACAGTTGAATCCTACGGCAGAAAATATTGTAGTGGTGATATATAATATTTTAAGAGTAAAGATAGAAGCGGCGTTTGACCTGCAGGTAAGGCTGTATGAAACCGAAAGAAATTTTGTTGAATATCCTGCTAATTGATTAATTTTTTGTTGATATTTCTAAATATAACGGGCACTTTCAGAACAAAATAATGCTTGTGTTGTTATTGCTGATAACCAGCAATAATTTACCATAATCTAATACAATGGCATATAAAAAAATTGAGCAGTATGATGAAGTCACTA
>JAYUBR010000120.1:0-2514 GCA_043740775.1 Ferruginibacter sp.
TACTAAAAGCAGTACAGATTTATTTTAAAGGGTTTATATCAGGGATTAAACTGATAATCGGATTAATTCTATAAAACAAAAAATATGGTTTATTAGTATGTAAAATGGATAATTTTCAAAAGATCGAGTAAAAACCTGAATAAATTGCGGTATTTACTAAACAATATTTTTTAGGAAAATACGCTTTTTATAATATTTATGGTAGATCGAAACCCTATGGTTTCAACATATTCTCAATTAACTCATTCAGTTCTTCTTCAGCCAAAGCACCATTTTTTGTTGTAAAAAGTTTTCCGCTGGCATTATAAAGGTATGTGACAGGAACTGATGCAATACCAAAATCATCAAATGGTTTTTGGGAATGAGCAAACAAAAAAGGGTAATTATTTTTCTGCTGAAATTTTTTAATCTTATCCAAAGGTTCATCCGAAACCATTATAAAATTAATTTGACCGCTATATTTCTTTTGTACATTTTCGAAGGCATCAAACTTCTGAAGGCAAGGACCACACCAGGTTCCCCAAAAATTAACCACCAAAGGTTTGTTTGTGAACTGGCTTAAAGTAATTTCATTTCCGCTTAAATTTTTTAAAGCAAGTCCTGATAAATTTATTGATGGATTGCTCTTTCGTTTTACTCTTCCTGCAACAAAAAATGTAGCGATAAGCATCGCTACAATGACTATAAATACAAATGCTTTTCTATTCATTGCTTGTAATATAATTTCCTAAATAACATCCCATGCTTTACCTCATTTTCTTAAACATATTAATCAGTCCATTGGTGGATGAATCATGCGTATTTACTGTATCAGTCGTTTGCAATTCCGGCAATATCTTTTTCGCCAACACCTTACCCAATTCAACTCCAAACTGGTCAAAGCTAAAAATGTTCCAGATAACCCCCTGTACAAAAATTTTGTGCTCGTATAATGCAATCAACTGTCCCAATGTATGGGGTGTAATTTTTTTTATTAAGAATGAGTTCGTTGGTCTGTTACCGGTAAAAGTCCTGTATGGATCTTTATCTTCGCTACCATTCATTAAAGCTTCTGTTTGCGCAAAAAAGTTACTCAACAAAATATTGTGGTGTTCGCCGATAGGGTTGTGGCTTAAAGCAGGTGCAATAAAATCGCAGGGAATTTTTTGTGTGCCCTGGTGTATCAACTGGTAAAAAGCATGCTGGCCATTTGTGCCAGGTTCACCCCAGATAACAGGGCCGGTTGCATAATTAACTGCTTGCCCATTTCTATCAACATATTTACCGTTGCTTTCCATATTTCCCTGTTGAAAATAAGCTGCAAAACGATGCAGGTACTGATCATAAGGAAGAATGGCTTCTGAAGTGGTTCCATTAAAATTTGTATGCCATATTCCAACAAGGGCCATTATTACCGGAATGTTTTTTTCAAAAGATGTGGTAAAAAAATGAGTATCTGTTTGATGAGCCCCTTTTAAAAGATTTTCAAAATTATCATAGCCAATTGTAAGGGCTATGGATAAACCAATGGCACTCCACAAACTGTACCGGCCGCCAACCCAATCCCAAAATACAAACATGTTTTCCGGGGCTACCCCAAATTTTACAACATCCGTTTCATTGGTGCTCAACGCAACAAAATGTTTGGCTACATGCGCTTTATCTGGTGCATGTTGTAAAAACCAATCCCTCGCCGTGTGGGCATTGGTCATAGTTTCCTGGGTGGTAAAAGTTTTTGAAGCTATCAAAAACAACGTTTCGTCCGGGGTTACTTTTTTTAAAGTTTCAGCAATATGCGTTCCGTCAATATTACTTACAAAATATGTTTCAATTCCATCAACCCAATAAGGTTTTAAAGCCTCTGTTACCATCACGGGACCTAAATCGCTGCCACCAATACCAATGTTAACGATGTATTTTATTTTACTGCCGGTATATCCTTTCCATTCGCCGGAATGGATTTTACTGCAAAAATTTTTCATTTGTTGCTGCACTTTAATTATATCGGGCATTACATTATTGCCGTCACTGATCACAGGCTTCCCTGAAAAATTTCTTAATGCAGTGTGCAATACGGCCCTGTTCTCGGTTTCATTAATTTTTTCACCTGCAAACATGGCATTGAGTGCTTCTCTTAATTTACAATCATTTGCCAGTTGCAATAAAAGCTGTACTGTCTTTTCGGAGAGATTATTTTTTGAATAATCAAAAACAATATCTTCCGTACTCAATGAAAATTTACTGAAGCGGTCCTCATCTGCAGCAAAAAGATCCTTCATTTGAACGTTGTCTATTTCTGCATGATGTTGAATTAAAGATTGCCATGATGCAGTAACTACCGGATTGATTTTTGGAAACATTTTTTGATATTTTTTTTGATGTAGAAACTGAAACGAAATTACTTTATGTGTACCTGATTAAATACTGATGTGGTTGAAGAAATTATTAACCATTGTTTATAAGGTTTCAATTATACCAACTAAATTTTTGGTCATTTCTTCAGTAACATCAAGGTGAGTAACCATGCGAATCTGG
>JAYUBR010000121.1:0-8325 GCA_043740775.1 Ferruginibacter sp.
ACCAGACTGGGCAGTATCAGTTGTTTCATAATATTCAATGCTGTTATTTGCCCACCGATCCAAAGCATAGTTGTAGTAACATCACCTAATGGCGACCAGGCCCCGCCTGCATTGGCAGCAATCACTATCATACCGGCAAACCAAAGCCGGTCTTCCTTATCGGTTAATATTCTTGCACACAGCGAAGTCATTACAATCGAAGTGGTTAAATTATCCAGCAGGGCCGATAATAAAAATGTGATGGTTGTTACAATAAACAACAATTGTTGTTTATTGGTTGTACTGATCCTTCTCGTGATCACTTCAAAACCATTGTGAGCATCTATTAATTCTACAATGGTCATGGCCCCCAACAAGAAAAATAAAATGGAAGCTATCTCTCCAAAATGATGAAGCAATTGCTTATTTACTAAACCCGGAGATGCACTTTGTAATATATAAATCGTCCAGCATAGAATGCCTGTAATTAAAGCAGATGCCGCTTTATTCAATTTGAGCGGATGTTCAAATGCAATAGCAATATATCCCAAAACAAAAACTGCAGATATAATAAACGTGATCATCGTGGATGAAATTTTGGCAAATGTAAGCCAATAAAAAAGCAGGATAAGTTGTAAAAGAATAAGCTCTTTTTGGGTAAAGATAATTTTGTTTAGTTAAAGCACCCGCAGTGCATTTATTTAATTTTCCGGATCACTTTTTTACCAACCCAGTAACAACATCCCTGCACCACAAATAAAAACAGTTAGTCCACCCAAAGCATGCACATAACGTTCCAACCTTTCTGTTTTTACAAAAGCGACGCCCATAAAACCCAATACTACCATTGTTATCATGGTAAGTAAAGTAATGGCTGTGTAGATCGTTATCAGTAAAATCATGCCAGTCCAACTGTTTTTTGCTGCCGGAAAATAAAGCAATGGTATCATGGGTTCGCAGGGGCCTAAAATAAAAATGATAAACATTACCCAGGGGGTTACTTTATGCCTGTCCTGCGGAGCAACGGCTTCACCATGATTGTGTTGATACACATAAATTGCGCCATCATCCTGCAGGTGAAAATGTTTATGCGGATTGTTTTTAGATGCCTTGTATAAACCCCAGATGCCATATAAAAATCCAAATAACAGCATCACCCATCCGGCTATGCCACCGCGGATATTTTCCATCCAGCTAACCTTTGATAAACTCCATCCAATGGCAGCCCCGCCCAAACCAAGCACTACAGAACTCCACACATGACCGCAGCCGCAAATCACCGTCCACCCAATGGTTTTGGCAAACGACCATCCCCTGGATTTTGACAAAGCAATAAAAGGCAAATAATGATCTGGCCCTGAAACGGTGTGCAGGGAGGCAACAGAGATAGCGGCAATGATAAGTACCTGCATTTCAGATTGCATAAACGGTCATTTTTTGTTGATTGCTTTGCGGAAGACAGCCTGCAATCATTTTTAAACAATCAAATAATTGTTCTGCTTTTTGGCCCAGCAAACGTAGTATCAATCCATTTACAGGGGCAGAAGTAATACCAGCACTAATATCTTTCTGGGTAGAAAGTATTTCCATTACCGTTGCCTTTATTCTTTTTACATCCGCATGTTCATCTAAATAAATCAAACTTGCCTGGTGCGTATAGCCCTGCAACTGGCCAATGTTATTTACATCAATCAATGAAGGTTGCATCAATAAATTTTCTTTGATGATGAGTTTATCATGCATAAAAATTTCTGTGATGGTATGATATTTCGAAAACAAAAAAACTTCGCCGTTTAGTTTTCTGCCACAGGTTAATATTTCACCAAAAATTAAATTACAGTTATTTGATAAAAATATTTTATTGCGGGCCGTAAAACCCGATTGCTCATGGGGTACAGCAGGGTGGGGAATAAAACAAAAAGAAGCACCTGCTGCAAATTGTATTTCCATTTTTTGCGTAGCCTTCTCCTTCATGGTGAACAGGCGCTGATACGATTGTGTATGCAATTGCAGCGAGCAATTTTCTTCCAGTTCAATTTTTATATTGTACACATCACCATCCAATATGCCCGGCGATGAACTCATCAGCATTAACTTCAGCGTACCATCTTTTTTATCTTCAGTAATATTGGCCACTTTGAATGGGGTAGAGCAATAACATTTTTTTAGACAGGTTGTATTATTTACCCGGGCAGCTTGTATGTGCAATTCCGCCGTCATCTGTATAAAGCAGGTTCGGTAACGCCTTCTTCTAACAAAGCATATTTTTTTATCCAGCCAATAACGCTGTCCAAACCCTGCAGGCTCATGAGGTTTGTAAAAATAAACGGGTTGCCATTGCGCATTTTACGGGCATCTCTTTCCATCACTGCAAGGTCGGCATTTACATAAGGCGCCAGGTCAATTTTATTAATCACTAATAAATCACTTCTGGTAATACCGGGGCCGCCTTTGCGTGGAATCTTATCGCCTTCCGCCACATCAATTACAAAAATGGTTACGTCCGCAAGGTCAGGACTGAAAGTGGCCGATAAATTATCGCCGCCACTTTCAATAAAAATAATCTGCACATCTGGAATCCGCTGCACCATTTCTTCCACCGCTTCCAGGTTCATGCTGGCATCTTCGCGAATTGCCGTATGTGGACAGCCGCCCGTTTCCACACCAATAATTCTTTCTGCTGGCAGCAAACTGTTTTGCGTTAAAAACTCCGCATCTTCTTTTGTATAAATGTCATTGGTAATTACAGCCACGCTGTATTCCTTGCTCATGGTCCGGCTCAGCCGTTCTATCAATGCGGTTTTACCAGAACCAACGGGACCGGCTACGCCGATTTTTATGTAATTTCTTTCAGCCATTGACTATTAAAATTTTTAAATAATTCAATTCATTTTTTGCTTCTGATTAAGAAAAAACAATGTGCTACATTTTTGCGTTGATTTCCTCTGCTTTGTGGAAATGTTCCTTTAAACCTCTTATTAATCTCTTTTAGGCCCCTTATTAAATGTCAAAGTAAACTATTGATAATCATATTTTTGTGGCGTTATCTCTTTTTAAACCTCTTATTAATTTCTTTTAGGCCTCTTATTAATTTGAGCTTTTTAAAACCCAGTTAGATTTAAAATCATTGCCTGTATTTATGATAGTTCCTTTTGTTCTTAATGCTGCAATTGTGTTAGTAATCTTAGTTTTTTTCTGCTTCTCATTCATCCAGTCGGGAAGTTTTGAAAAAAGCAATTCGTTAACTTCTTTTCTATTTAAATTGCTATGTTGTTCCAATGCCCTGATGATTAAATCCTGATAGTATTTATTATCAAATCCTTTAGTTTTTGTATAGGTAGCTTTTTGCTCAGTCTTTTGTGCAACATTCAATGAGATATAGAAATTAGGTTTTATCCCTTCAATTAATTTATTACTCCGCAAATGCTTGATTTCAGTATCGGTTATCCTTTTCCTCTTTTGCACTTTATCCAGCATCATGATTTCCTCTAAGGATAGCTTACTGTTTTGTGCCAGCAATTTTGCATAATCCATATCCAGCACTTTGCCTGTAATGGTTACTTTTATTTTATTATTACTCAAATCATATTCTGGCAAAGGGAAAAAACGTTGTCGCTGATAATTAAACATTTTGCGGATGCCACCGCCTGCAGTATCCACCATTTTAAGATTATACATGGCTGTTGCTAAAAACTTATTTCTGTAATGTTCCTCAGGAGCATCTTGGGTAACAACCTTTTCTACATTCCCAGGAATAAAAGAACCATAGTTGGTGAAAATTAAATTATCGTCCAACTCAACCACATTTATTCTGCCGCCCTTTGTGTAATCCTGGTGCGCAATGCAGTTATTAATTGCTTCTCTAATTACATAAGGTTCGTATTGCAAAATTTCTTCAGGGAAAAGTGTACCATCTTTTATGTACCTGTATGTGAGGTTACGGATTTTAGCATAGATTTTATCTACTGCCAGCAACAACGGGCAAGTTTCTATTGCATAGTCTTTTTCTACACCAGTTTTATCTTTTAGTACCCATCTTATTTTTGCTTCAGATGGGTTTATATAATGTTCACTTTCTTCTTTACCTAAAAGCAAAATAGCAGTACGGGTTATTTTTCCTTTGATGGTTATTTTGGCTTTGTTTAAAAATGTAACAGTATCCCATGCAGCAAATTCAATAGCTTTGTCAGGGTTTTTACTTACAAAGTTTGCTTTCGCCACTTCAATCGCCTTTTCATCTAAATCATCAATAGTAGCACCATTCACTATTAAAACACTCCAGTCTTCTGTAGTTGCATTTCTTATCCGTTCCAGTTCCTCAATATTTAATGCTACCAATGCCTCACCATCCCTGCCATAATAATGTCCTTTAAATGCAATGGGTATTCCTTTGGGGGCAGCAGGTATTTGCAGCATTACTACCCTGCCTTCGGAAAGAGATAGTTCGTAAATTTCAATAAAAGTTATTTTGTTGGTAGTAAGCTGGGCTATTTCGCCTTTTAAACTATCTAAATCTTTTCTACTGGTTCTAAAATGAGAGCCAACTATTTGATGGCTGTTATCCTGCACACCAAATATCAGCCAGGCATGGGGTTTATGATTTAGGTTTGCCTCATTGGATAAAGCAGAAAAATATTTACCGAGTTTGCCAAAATCAAAACCATTCTTTGCTTCTTTAAACTCTACCACTTCGGTTTCTCCGGGCAGGCTGCGTAAGTGATTCAAAATATGTATTAATTCTGTTTCTTTCATTAGTATAAAATTCAGCTTTATTTTTCTTTTTTATAGTTTTTTAACCTATCACCTTCGCCACCAATCCATCTATCTTTTCCATTTCGTGAGATAAATGTTTTTTAATAGCTACCCGTAGCCTGCCCAGGTGCATGGCGCTAAGCTCCTGCTGTGGCGGATTGGCGGCTATATAAGCACTTGCTTTTGTATGCGCTGTTTGGCTAAGGGCTGCCAGTTGCTGGTGTATTTTATTACTGCTATCAAACTTTGGGTAATAAATATCTAATATTTTTTTGTGTACATGCCTTGCACCAAACAAACCTTTTGCCTGAAAATCTTTCATCATTTCATTGGGTGCGGTGGAGTTTAAAATAGCAGTGAGATAATAGGCTTCTTCTATTTCGTTAGTGTAAAAAACATACGCCACGCTTTCTACTAAAAACTCTAAATCATAATCTTCTCTTTTTACAATAGTTGCGTTGGCATCTTTAGCAGAAGCATTGTACAAAACCAAATAGTTAACATTCAGGTTTTGTTCGGTTAATTTGTTTTGCCAGTTTACATAGTTTTCGCTATTGATGTTTTTATTCTTTTCCGTTCTATGTATTTGCCAAACATTTTCTGTATTGGTAAACCATCTTGCTGCATCCAGATAACCTTCCTTTCTTAATTCACTTGCATTGTAAAGTTTAATTTCTTTATTGCCTTTCTCATTCAATTCAATGGTTACAGGCAATGCAATTAAATCGGGCTTGTACAACGCAAATGGTAAAATGCTTTTGCTCAATGCCGTCCTGAACAAAAACTGGCTTTCTATTTTTCCATTAAAGTCCAATCCTTTCCACGGTGCTTTTGCATCGGGCTGCACTGCATCGCTGGTTTTTATATTGATCAGGCGGTCTTTAAAATCGGATGGCACATCCTGCGTTAATTGTACAAAATAAAAAGTACGGGGTACAATGGTGGCGCCTTGCTTAAATAGTTTTTTGTACGGGTTTTCTTTTGTTTGTGCCTTTGTTTTTTTATTGCTAAAGGCAGATGATTTGCCTTGCCTGCTGTAAAACCAGTTTACGTTTTCTTCTTCCAGTTTTTGCGAAGCAGCAATCCAGTTGCAATTGTGTGCTGGCAACTTACCTGCAAATGAAATGCCTTGTAAACCTGCGGCTGGTAAGTTACGCTTACCACTGTTTTTTTGTGCAAACAATACACAGGTTGGTATGCGAAATAGTGGCGATACCTGTTGCAAATCCCAAATATCGGTAAGCTTAAAACCTTTGGCAGTGCCACTCCTGGTATTGTCGTGATGGTCGGCACTAAAAAAACTACGTGGCAGCACAAAGGCAAGGCTGCCGGTATCTTTTAAAAAATAACTGCTGCAGTAACTTAAAAAAATTGCTGCTATTTCCAAATGCGGAAAGTTGGCAACCTTCTCAGGTTTTACATTATATTTTTCTGCCAGTCCATTTAAAATATTCTGGTACTCTTCATTTTTAATACTGCTAAAAGTAAACCATGGCGGGTTGCCCACTATGTAATCAAACTTATTGCTGAGGAAGTAGGGCTTGTAAAGGTTTTGTACAATAAACTTCCAGATACTATCTCTGCCTGCTTCTTTTACTTTTTTTAGCCCGGTATATATTTTATAAAAGCTGGCTGTAAGTTGCGGTGTAATGCCGCCATGTTTGTATTGCCGTTTTAAAATATTGGCAAACACAGCTTCAGTTTCCAGTTTTTTGCCCTGTGTTTGTGTAGCCAGTTCTTCACACACTTCCAGTGCTTCATCAAACAAATGCACATCTTCAAACACCTGTGTGTTCAGGTAATATTTATCCTTATCAATCTGCATTAAAAACTCACCGCCAAACAAATTCTTTACGCCTTCGGGTGCAAGCAATGTGTTGGCAAGAATTATATTTAGATGTACCGGCTTTTTACTTTTTGCAATATCCCTGCCCAGGCTCACCAGCAAAGTAGTTTTAGCAATCTGCACACTCAAAGGGTGTATGTCTATACCATAAATGCAGTTGTTTATTTGCTCCGGTTGTATGCCGGGGTTTTGTTCTTTCAACCGGTGTATGGCTGCTCTTAAAAAAGAACCGCTGCCGCAACTGGGGTCTAATATTTTATCGGTTGTTTTAAAATTAAATTGCTGCACCACTCGTTCGCAAAGCCAGTCAGGTGTGTAATACTCTCCCAGTGCATGTCTTGTGTCAAGGTCAATCAATTCCTGGTAAACACCTTTCAGCACATCTTCATCGGGGTCAGTAAAATCAAAGGCTGCAATTTCCTGTGCTATTAATCGAAAAGCTTTTTTTAATGGCTGAAAATAGCGGTCGCTGTGTACCCAGTGAAAAAAATCATTGTCCACAAAATTGCGGATGTTGTACTTATGAAAAATGCTTCCATTGAGGATGGTTTTCATTTCTTCATCGTCAATAAAATCATCGTTGCTTATAACTTCATACGCCAGCACTTTTGCCAGTATGCTTAAATAGGTATGGATGATAAACGCACTATCGGTATCGGCAAAACTTCCATACGCAATGCTCAAAAACTTTTTCCATTGCTCATAACTTACCTGTACTTCGCCAAACTTTTTTGCATCCTGAAACACCGTACCAATATTTCTAAAACATTCTATAAACACCGGGCTTTGATAACCAAAAGCTTCTTCAATCCGTTTGAGGGTGGCTTTTTGTTTTTCTTCTTTAAATAAAAAACGGTCTATCCAGTAATAAAAATCTTCGGCATTTTTTTCGGTAAGTGTAAAGGAGGCAGTGGGCACTTCGTTCAATATCAGTTCATGCTCCTGCACTGTATCTAAAATATCTAACTGGCTTACATCCGGCACCACCACTTTCCAGTTAATAAAGTCGCTGGCAATTAAAGTATAGTTGTAACCTTCGCCACTTTTAAATTGCCCCAGCATGTAGCCAGCCAATTGTTCTTTGGCATGTTTAAGCGAAGGCTTTAAATCATTTTCGTACTCAATAATAATTTTGTTGTAGAGCGTATCGGCACTGCCCCTGTGTTTTTTATTGTGGCGTGGAATATTTAAAATTGTTTTCTCTGCCCCAGCACTAATAGCATCAATAATAGTTTCAATTTCTTTTTCGCCATGGTACAACTGATGCAGCAAATCTTTAAAATGCTCTTTTTTGATAGCTTCTTTATTGGCAGCTTTTATTTTTTGCAGGTAGGCAATAATTATTTCGGAGAATCCTTTTTTCAATGCTGAGTTGCTTTTGTTTGCTAAGATAAAGTATTGTATTATGCACCTCAGTTTTTATTAGCTACAGACTTAAAGCTGTTCCTTGTTCTTAGAAAATTCTTTTCTTAAAGTTCCTCACGACATATACAATCTCGAATACAACCCCTCATGCTGCATGCAGGCAATATCAAACCCGGCGCAACACAAACCTATTAAATCTTTATCTGGTTTCATAGAATTAGTGGCCAGTTGCTGTATCAATGGCTGTAGCGAAAACAATAGTTCCTGTCCATCCTGTTGCCCCAGCGGGATTAGTTTAACGCTGTTGGTTACCATCCCTGCGGCAGCATTGTAATAAAATCCGGTTAGTGCCTCTTTTTTATCAATGCCCAATACGGCTGCGT
>JAYUBR010000122.1:0-8320 GCA_043740775.1 Ferruginibacter sp.
AGTTAAATCAGGCATTCACAAGGATTGAGTCATCTGATAAAATAACAGACACGCTCAAACAGTTGATTTTGTTCGATTCATAGTTGGACAGTAGTGATCCGGAACCAATAATAGTAATGGCCGTATTATCTGGATTATCAATAACCAGTGCAGCCCCGTTGGTAATGGTAATAACTCCGCCATTTACCACCAGCTTAGCCTGGCCCATTGTGCATCTTGTTATAAGGCTAAGCAATAAAATCAGCATTGCCTGCTTGTAAAAACTTTTCATGTTTTGATATTTAGGAATCGTTAGCTTTTTACTTGCTCAGAAATATGGTATGCTGAAAATATTTTAATAAATAAGTATCGCCTATCTATATTGATTAACTGGCGGATTAATTTGAGCAATAGGCGGAAATGTTGCAGAGCATTTTTCTTATTACATTTGTTTTTTAAATAAACGATTGTAAAAAATGATCAGAGAAAAAATTTTAGTGATCGGCGCCAGCGGGCAAATAGGAGTTGAGCTGACTTTAGCATTAAGAAAAATATACGGTAATGCCAATGTAGTAGCCAGTGATCTGCGTGAAGAAAATGACCTGCTAAAAGGTACCGGACCTTATGTGAGCATGGATGTAATGAATAAAGAAATGCTGCATGTACAGGTGATACGGCAGAATGTTACGCAGATTTATTTGCTGGCAGCGATACTTTCTGCCACCGGTGAAAAAAACCCTAACCTGGCCTGGAGTTTAAATATGCAAAGCCTGCTGAACGTACTGGACATTTCGAAAGAGGAAAAGATACATAAGGTGTACTGGCCCAGTTCTATCGCCGTTTTCGGCCCTACTTCGCCCAAACAAAATTGTCCGCAACAAACGGTAATTGAACCCATCACAGTGTATGGTATCAGCAAATATGCCGGAGAATTCTGGTGCAATTATTATCACCGGCGCTGGGGGCTTGATGTAAGG
This sequence comes from Ferruginibacter sp., assembly GCA_043740775.1. GTDB lineage: Bacteria > Bacteroidota > Bacteroidia > Chitinophagales > Chitinophagaceae > Ferruginibacter. The sequence continues at coordinate 957 of JAYUBR010000122.1, forward strand.
AGTATTCGTTATCCCGGACTGATCAGTTACAAAAGTGCACCTGGTGGCGGCACAACAGATTATGCGGTGGAGATATTTCACGAAGCCCTGGAAGAAAAAAAGTACGAATGTTTTTTACAGGAAGATACTTACCTGCCAATGATGTATATGCCTGATGCCATCAAAGCAACCATTGAACTGATGGAAGCGCCGGAAGAAAAAATAAAGATCCGAACCTCTTACAATATTTCGGGCATGAGTTTTTCGCCCAAACAAATTGCTGCCGAAATAAAAAAGCATATCCCTGAATTTGTTGTTTCGTACAATCCCGATTACCGGCAGCAGATTGCCAATAGCTGGCCGCAAAGTATTGATGATAGTGTGGCAAGAAATGACTGGGGATGGAAAGAAGATTATGATTTACCTGCCATGACAACTGATATGCTGGTAAATTTGTAACCTGTTTTTATTATCACCGTGTATGCGAAGAAAAAAATATTGGATTAATAAAAAATTAACAATTGTGTTGTTAGGCATTAAAATTTTGCTCCCGTACCTTTACACAATAAAAATAACTGTAAAATGAAAAAAATAATAGTATGTATGATGGTGGCATTGAGCTCATCATCTTTTATACTGGCGCAAAGCCAGCCAGGTTTTAAATTTAGTGTTGGCCCGGAAATAGGCTTTGCAACGGGCTCTTTTTCCAATAGTCACTCTTTCGGCATTGGTGGTACTGTTCAGGCGGAAGTTTCTTTGCAGGAACATTTATACGGCACAGCAACCTTCGGTATAATTTCTTACAATGGCAAATCTTACGGAACAGGAACTAAATATAAAGGAGAAACCTTTTTACCTTTAAGAATTGGGGCAAAATATTTTTTTACCGGGGGAGTTTACGGTGCTTTGCAGGCAGGTATTGCGTTTTTAAATAATGGCGGAGGAACTGCTTTTGCCTATTCTCCACAATTAGGTTATGAATTTAAAACGAAAAGTGATAAAGCTATTGATGCCACTTTTAAATATGATGGATATTCGGGCGGCAATAACATTGGTACCGTTGGAGCCATCGGATTTAGATTGGCATACATTTTTTAATTTATAAAATAATTGAAATAAAAAAAGTGCAACTATAAAAGTTGCACTTTTTTTATTAAAAATATTTCGCTCAGGTAAAAATTATATTGAATAAAAATACCTGGAATAAAATTCAGATCAGCAGAAATCATTAAAAAATTATACTACAGCTACCTGCTTTGGCAATGTGATACGGTTAAATTCTGAGCCGCTGAATATTTTGGCTAATTTGTTATCATGCGATTCTTTCCATTCTTTAATATTAGTTTCAGAAACAATGCGCCAGAAGTTTTTTGATTTCAGATCTTCATAATCCGGAGACTGAACGAAGATACCAAGGATGGTATTTCTTTTCTTAAATTCAATCTTAACGGGGTTTTTTGCCAGATGCCCACCTTCAATAAATTTTGCAATTACTTCGTTTATCATAATAAAAATTTTTGCAAATGTAGGCTTTTTCAGGCGTATTTCGGTAAGTATTAAAATGCAATATGTAGCTCACTAAGCTGGCAATTAAGAAGCTCGTTCATTTTAATTCCTTTAAATCCGCGGTTATAAGGTGAGCCATACCCAATGCAGGATTTTTGCCCTTCACATCTGCAAAGAAATTAAGTATATGTTTATAATCCGCCGCTTCATCATCACTGGTGAAAAATGGCCGAGCAAAACGAAATTCCTTGTGTTCAAAATCAAGGGCGAGCATTACAATGGGCACATTGGCTTTTTGGGCGATATGGTAAAATCCTGTTCGCAACCTGTCCACTTTTTTTCTTGTACCCTCGGGCGATAATGCAATGGCAAATGAGTCGTTGTTGTTAAACAGGTTCACTACCTGATCTACAAAATTATTTTTACAAAAGCGGTCAACCGGTACACCACCCGCCTTCCTGAAAAAAAAACCAAAGGGAGGTTTAAACAATTCCTGCTTGGCAATAAATTTTATGTAGTTCAGTTTTAAAACAGTTCTAAAGGCAAAGCCCATGTATACATCTCTGCTGCTGGTATGCGGGCCAACCACCATGATAAACTTTTTTAAATCATGCGGCACTTTACCGGTAGCTTTCCAACCGGATAATTTAAGCTGAAGTTTAAAAAAGTAATACAGCATGTATTGTAGTTGAGTACTTTGCAAGGTAAGCTGATTAATTACTCCTTCATAAAATAAATCGGTTGCACAAATAATTTCGAACCCCTTTTATTCTTTTACATTTACCAAAATATTCCTCTTTTTGTAATGATCCTGCCATACAGTTGGTTTAGTTGATTTGATAAGACAAATTTAAGTTGATAAACGGAATCTGCATTATTTTAAGCAACCACGATATAAACCATGTTTAGGAAGTAAGCAGCCGGGTTTTGCTGATGGAAAAAGGCAAAATTATTAAGGACATTGCCGGCGGAGAAGCAGCTTATGACGAAATGGTAGATTATTTTAAAGTAAAATAGCCTCAATTTTAGTTTGAAAAACACAAGTTGCAGTATTTCTATATTATTTAAAATAAAAACTTATATTTGCGACTTAATTTAATACAATACAATTTTAAAAAATGGACAAAACACTAGGCACCGTTAAGTTTTTCAATTCTGAAAAAGGATTCGGTTTTATCAAGCATGATGATTCTAACAAAGAAACTTTCGTACATGTTAGCGGATTAATCAACGACATTAAAGAAGGCGACCATGTAGAATTTGATCTGCAGGAAGGTAAAAAAGGTTTAAATGCCGTTAACGTTAAATTGATCTAATAGAACATATTGATCTTTGTTAATAAAAGGTATTGGGCTGCTAATTTTTTAGTGGCCCTTTTTTTGTGCTTCTATCCGAACCCCTGACTGCATGTTTACACGCAATCAGGTTTTACAATCCTGATACAAAAGGCCAGTGCTTTTTTAATTTTGCCATTACAAAATATACAATCAATCCACTGCCAAAAACCAGTAAAAAAGAAAGTATAATAGTGAGGCCTGTTGCATAAAAAATAAAAAGCCACATGGCAATTGCCAGCAGCACCGGCAAAGGATATAAAGGCATTTTATAAGGCAGGTTTGTTGTTCCATTTCTTTTCCTCAACAATACCACCCCTGCTGCCTGGCCGATAAACTGCACCATAATACGCATTGCCAAAATGCCATCAATAATGTGTTTCATTTTAAAGGATAAACTAAATATAAAGGCCAGCCCTGCCAACACTAACAATGATACATAGGGAAAATTTTTTGTTGGATGTAATTTGCCAAACACTTTAAAAAAAGCTCCGTCCACCGCAGCGGCGTAAGGTACTCTTGAATACCCCAACATCACTGCAAATAAGGATGCCAGCGCCACCCATAAAATCATGATGGTGCCCAGCTTGGCAGCGGTTGGCCCATACAACCTTTCTAAAAATGTACTCACTACAAAATTATTCTGGCCATTATCCTGCCAGTGCTTTATTTCCTGCCAGGGTATTACACTGCTTACACTCATGTTCATTGCCAGGTACAAAATGGCGATACCAATTACAGAAATGAACATACTGCGGGGAATATTTTTTCCGGGATCTTTTATCTCGCCACCTAAGTGACAAACATTGTAATAACCAAGATAACTGTACACAGTTTTTACGCAAGCCTGGCCAAATACAAAAGATAAAAGTTGCCCCCAGTTGAAATCAGTATTGATATTTTTTAAAGGCTGTAAAAAATTACCATGCGCAATACCGCCAATGATGATCCAGCCAAGGGTAAGCAATACACCCGTCCATAATAACACTCCTATTTTACCAATGCTGTCAATTTTTCTGTACAATAAAAAAGTGATAAAAATAATAACTGTACCCGATACTGCTTTAGCCTGCCAGTCTTGCAAATGAATCAAATACCTCAGGTACTGGGAAAATCCTATAGCCGCAGAAGCCGCCACCAGCGGGGCTTGTATAACAGTTTGCCACACATACAAAAAACTCATCAGGCGGCCCATGCCATTTTTGCCATAAGCTTCCTTTAAAAAATTATAACTACCTCCGGCCAATGGGTAAGCTGCCCCCAGTTCACTCCATATCATAGCGTCAACCAGCGATAGCAGGGCGCCGGCTATCCATGCGTATAAAAACATGCCGCCCATTAGCCCCATTACAATCGGTAAGGTTATAAAAGGGCCAATACCAACCATGTCTATCATGTTAAGCACGGTGGAATGAAAAAGTCCGAGCCTGCGCTGAAGTATGGGAGCTGCTGCCATTAAAATAATTAAGAATGGAAATTACAATTTAGAAGCCACAAAATAATTTGTATGTGTTATATAAATACAATAAAAGGCAGATAATGCCGGGAGGGTAAGCTATAAAATATGGAAGTAAAACATCCTTAAAAACAAACAGACCTCCTTTCGGAAACCTGCTTGTTTCGGAATCATTAATAATCGAAAACAGATTTTAAATATTGTATAATTTTTTTACCAGTTTTTGTTGAGTGTTTTATTGAATTCCTGGAAATTTTGTTTTTTATAAGCATTTTCGCCAAAATACTTTAAGGGAGATTCTATTTCTTTTACTTTTAAATACCCTGAAAGTGGCTCTGGCTGGGCATTTATATCAGAAATAAACACCGTGGTTGGAAAACTCAATTGTCCATAGCACAAATAAACCGCCAGTTCGTTCACCTTGTTTATTTTGCTATAGCCGTATTTTTTGCCATTCCATTCAAGCGAATCTTTTTGTTCTGCATCTAATTTTACTGCATAATAATGTTCATTGATATAAGCTGCAACTTTTTCATTGCTGTAAGTTTCTTTGTCCATTACCTTGCACCAGCCACACCAGCTTGTATACACATCTACCAAAATGGGTTTAGGATTTTTACTATACGCTTCATTTAATTGTGCTACTGTAAGCCACTGGACTTTTCCCTTATTTAAAGGCATAAAAGAAACCATTACAAAAAACAAAACCATAATAATTAAAAAACGGGTAACCTTTTGCATACAATAATTGTTTAGTAGCTTACACCATCACATAACGACAAATCAATGCATAAAATTGTTGTAGCCATTACCGGAGCAAGCGGATCTGTTTATTCAAAAGTTTTGTTAGACAAATTGCTGGACATAAAAGACCAATGGGCCGACCTGTCGGTTGTTTTAACAGAAAATGCCAAAGAAGTATGGAAGACAGAAATGGATAACGATGATTATAAAAATTATCCTGTAAAAATGTATACTTCTCAGGATTTTATGGCCCCATTTGCTTCCGGTTCCGGCCAGTATGACATCATGATTATTGTTCCCTGCAGCATGGGTACATTGGGCAGAATTGCCGGCGGCATCAGCAACGATCTTATCAGCAGGGCGGCAGATGTTATTTTAAAAGAAAGAAGGAAATTGATTTGTGTGGTTAGAGATACTCCTTACAATCTTATCCATATCCGCAATATGGAAACCGTTACACTTGCAGGTGGAATTATTTGCCCGGCCACACCTTCTTTTTACAGCAAACCTGCCACCATTGAAGAAGTGGCTGCAACAGTTGTTGACAGGGTACTTGATCTTGCCGGACTTACAATCAATACTTACCGTTGGGGAGGCTCAACATCTCAGCAAGAAGAAATGTAGAAAAGCTCAGTGTCAACTGATCATAGAAAATAATCTGGCTGGCATTTCTTGTTAAAGCTTTCCACAAAAAAAGCAGCATTATTAATTGCTGCTTTTTATTTATAAAATTGAAAATATTTTTACCTTAAATCAATTACTTCTGCACCGGGAAATTTCTTTGCATCAAATATAAATTGTGTATCGTTTACTGGGGATGCCGTATTCATATTGGTTACTGAATACGTATATTTATTGCCCGTTTTTTCATACACTTTTGTACTGCTGATGGTTTGTGTTGCCTTAGTTACATACACCAATACTTTAAAAAATGGCTTGCTTTTATCAATGGGGGCTAATTCAATTTCCTGTATTTTTTTACCTGCCGCTGCCTTTTCCCCGTTCAGCTTATACAAATAATCTTTATCATAAAAATTGGTAAATATTTTTTGAGGAGTAAGGCTGTTGGCAGAAGGATCTATTTTGGTAATGGTTACCTCATTGGTACTTTTATCGTATGTTGAAATATTGCTGCCATCACAAAAAATTTCCTGGCCTGTAATTGTTACGCGGTATTTGTTGCCTTTCATGTATACAATACCGGTTTTTGTTCCTAAACTTTTGCCAGCTGCATTTTCTATATTTAAAGAAAACTTTGCCTGTATCCCCTTAAAGGTTTTAAATTTTGCACTTACAGCATCCAGTATTTTTTTTGCCTCGGGGTCGTTATTCCCCATTCCTTTTGGTTGAGCATAAATGGTTACAATACTCATTAATAAAAGCGCAAAAGATGTAATTAGTTTATTCATTTTATTAGATTTATATACAATACTTTTCAAAAAAGAGACCAAAGATAAGCGAATAGACCGTTTTACAAAGACTGAGTTTACCATTGGCTTTTTAATGAAGTGTTAATGTATTTTTTAATACACAAATAAACAGACGTGGTTAAGGTTAATATATTATCAAGTTGTATTTTGCAGGCACTTCAACGTTCAACATACTTCACTTCGCTATTGATTCTATTTTGTAATCATTTAATATCATTGAAATCATGATGGAAAAAACTATTCCCCTTACCCAAGGGGAACCCTATGCACCTGGCAGATTTGCTGAGTTTTTATGGTGGCTTTCTACCGCAGAAAAAGAATTACTGGCAGATGCGGTTGTTGACCGAAACCGCCATAAAATAATCGGCATGACTGTATTGGCCACCTGGGCTTTCGCAACATTAGCCTGGACATATTTTTTTAGTACAGTTACCACGTCCGGTTGGCTGGCAGTACCCCTTGGATTTTTTATGGGGTTTATTATTTTAACCATCGACCGGGCCTTAATAAAAGGGATCAATAAATTTTCAAAAAACAAGCTGCTACCTTTACTTTTCAGGAGTTTGCTTGCGGTTACCATCGGCACTTTCATGGCACAGCCCGCATTGTTGTATATGTTTAACAAAGAGATCATGCTGCAAACATCTTTAGATAATGAAAAAAAGAAACTACTAAAAAGCCAGGAGCTGAACGACCTGTATAAAAATAAGAAGACAACATTGTTATCAGAAAAAGAAAGCCTTCAAAAAGAACTTCAAACAAAATATGCAGACGTTGCCAAAGCCAGGCAAAACTTTTTATCAGAAACAGATGGCAGCGGAGGTACTGGTAAAGTGGGCATTAAAGATATTGCCATTGCCAAAAGAAACGAATATCAAAAATTAGATGGAGAATATCGACAGTTAACAAGCATTG
>JAYUBR010000123.1:0-2506 GCA_043740775.1 Ferruginibacter sp.
TGGTTGGCGCTGAATACTCCATTACCCAGTAAAGACCAGTGGTCTTTTTGGCAATAGGATAGGCCAGTGATTTTAATCCCCAGGGATTGGTGTGCAAAACTTCGCCGCCATTGTCTGTAACAATTGCTGCAAATTTTTTCTGAGCGGCTTTATATTCCTCTTCAGACAGCACCGGGGTAAAAATCACCATCAATTCGTAGTTGTTCATTTTCCCTGATTTATGCCCCTATCCCCTAAAGGGGTATAAAAGCGATTAAAAAATTGGTTAATTCCGTACACAATTGTTTACGGGGCTGCAAAGGTAGGGGTTTAAAGGATAATTTGTGAATGGATAATGGATAATATTTTTAAACTGTTTGTTTCAAAATGAAGAGAGGCCTTGAAATATTAATCTTAAAGCTCTTAACAAATATGAAAATATATTGCGAACAGCGAACTCCAAAAAGTCCCCCTTGGGGGATTTAGGGGGCCACGTTTACCCTGATTCCTTCACTGTGACTTGTGAATTCCGGCGCATACATACACTGAATGCTGGTAATACCATTGCTGAAATTACCGGCATGGGTAACAAACAGCGGGTACTCAAAAACATAACTGCCACGGGGCAACCAGCCAAAAAAGAAATTGGTGCTGGCATCTTTGGTACTTTCGTAATAACCGAGGCCGCCCTGCCATTTGTATTGGCTGATAACATTAACTGGCTCCATGCAGGCCGCACGCATGTCTTTCATGAGAACATATTCCATATCCCTGTCAACCTTTAATTCAATCCGCACTTTTACCTTGTCACCAACTTTTAATTCAGCGCCATCTGCAATGGTTTGTAACAAGGGGCCTTTATCTGTATTTTTTTCAATGAATAATTTTTTGGTCACTTGCAGTGGCGTTACTGCAGAAGTGATTTTATCGAGGTCTTCAAAATATTGCCAATAAACGGAGCCCCAGGAAGCCACCCTGCCCCCCAAGGGGGGTTCTTGTGAAGACTTCATTGTTACACTAATATTTCCCATTGTTGTCTTTACACTTTTTGCTTCGATTGTTTTTTTGATGTAGCCGGTGCCCGCCTGAGCCGCCCCATCCCCCAAGGGGGGATTTTTGGAAGACCCTGATAATGCCAGGTCATTCAAATTTTGACCACCCAACATGATGAACACGTTCCATTCAGCGTTAAGTTCTGCGACCTGCAAATCCCTCCTTTGGAGGGTGGTGGGGCTTAATAGCAATGCGTAGCATGCCTCTGCTGTGGCTTTGGTTGTTTTCCAGTTTTGGGTTTGTTTTTGTTTTAGTAGCCAGGTTTTAAGGTCATCAATGGTATTGTTGTTTGTATCAATTTCTGTAAACGCTTCAATCATCAGGGCCTGGCTTTCTATTGGTGCCTGGTACCAGTAGTATCCGCCGGTAGTCCATTCTTTCCAGTACATGCCAAGTTCCTCTTTGTTGATGGCATTTTCTTTTAGGGATTGGATGATGGCTTTTGGCGTTACCTCATCTTTGGAGCGATGCAAGGCCAATGCAATCATTGCCTGCATGTATTTGCTGTTGCTTAACCAATATTTTTGTGCCTGCAAACGATAATAATTGTATGCTGTTTGAGCTACAGCGGCAACAGATGTTTCTGTAAAAAAACTTCTCATGTACAGGTATTGAACCGCTGTGTTACTAAGGTTATTGTTTTTTAAAACTGCTTTATATTTAAGCAGGTTATCATATTCTTCTTTTATTTTTTTATCCAGATAAGGAATGGCTTTATTTACAATCACCATAATATCTTTTAACTGGCGGGCATTATTGCCTGATAAGGCATTCAGCGTTTTTAAATGGCCGATGCCGGTAAGGATGTACTGTGTAATGTAACGGTCATCCGGGCCACCCTTGAACCATACAAAGCCACCATTGCTGCTTTGCATGTCTTTTAGTCTGGTGATGGCTTTATCGGTTTCGCTGCTCATTTTTACCATGTCAAACAGCAAGGCTATATTTTTCTTTTGCTGGCTTTCATTATGTGCAGCCAGTACCCAGGGGGTTTCCTGTAACAAAGCCGATTTTAGCTCTTCATTTTTTTGAAGGTTGCTAAGCAATGCTGTTGTATCAGCCGTTTTCCATTTTTCAAAAACTGCTTTAATTTTTGGCATACTGTTGCTCACAAAAGATGCCAGTGTATTTGCATAATACCTGTTGAAAGTTTGCTCCGCACATTCATAAGGATACTCCATTAAATAGGGCAAAGCCTGCACCGCATACCATACAGGGTTTGAGGTGTACTCTACCGTTAAGGCATGGTTGGTAAGGGTTTGACTGCTGCCACTATTTAATAATTTTTCAAACTCAAAATGCTTTGTTGTTTCGTTGCGAAGGTTAATGGGCATTGATTCTGTAACCAACATCCGGTTTGTTAAAACCGGCAGCGCCATTTCTTCTCCGTCGGAAAAATTCCCATCTGCTGGGTTGTTTGACGATTTCGCAACAACCCGGTACGTCATTGCTGAGTTGAAGTTAAACGGGACTT
>JAYUBR010000124.1:0-2505 GCA_043740775.1 Ferruginibacter sp.
TTTTACGAAGGTCAAAGATCAAGTGGAGCCTTGGTTACCTTAATAAATTTTTCCAGTCTGATTTTGAAAAAAAATTCAGAGTGGCAAAGTTGGATAACCGGATTCATTTTGCACTGAATTGTGGCGCCAAAAGTTGTCCTCCAATAGCATATTCTGATCCTGAGAAAATTGATATGCAGTTGGAACTTGCTACCAGAAACTATTTGAAAAGCGAGACAGTATACGATAAAACATCAGATTCTATTTTTTTACCAAAAATTATGAGTTGGTTCCGTGCAGATTTTGGAGGTAAAAATGGTATTAGAAAGATGCTGAAAAAATATCAAATTATTGATAGTGATAAAGAGGTAAAGATCAGTTTTAAAAAATACGACTGGACATTATTTCTAAATAATTATAAGCAGGAAACAGAATGAGCAAAGCACCTATCATCTTCATAAAAAATCCGATTTTAGGAAAAGTAAAAACAAGATTGGCAGCAACTGTTGGCGATGTAACAGCCTTTGAAGTTTATAAAAAATTATTAAATCATACACAAAAATAACGCTCTTAACAGATGCTGATAAATTTCTTTTTTATTCTTATTTTTTACAAAGAGAAGACGAATGGCCTAACGACCGGTTTATTAAACATCTCCAAAAAGGAAATGATTTGGGTGAACGGATGCACCATGCTTTTGAACACACTTTTTTAAATAAATATAAAAAGGTAATTATTATTGGCAGCGATTGCATTGATCTTAGTGCAGCTGTTATTGAAGATGCATATAAGATTTTAAATAATAGCGATGTGGTAATTGGCCCGGCAAAAGACGGGGGCTATTATTTATTGGGAATGAAAAATCCGCATCCATGTTTATTTAGAAATGTCTCCTGGAGTACTTCCGAAGTTTTTAAACAAACATTATCCATTTGCAGAAGTCAGCATTTAAATTATTGTTTACTACCCACATTAACCGATATTGATGTTGAAAATGATTAAGCGTTGAACAAAAAATTTATTTCAAATTAAAAAAGGGTAATTAATGATCAGCATTATCATACCAACATACAATGAAGCTGAACAGATTGCAGAAACAATCAGTAAAACACAAGCAGCCAATGGCGGGCATCAAATTGAGATTATTGTTGCAGATGGCGGCAGTACAGATGAAACAGTACCAATTGCCCTTTGTTCTAACGCCATAACCATAGTTAGTAAAAAAAAAGGAAGAGCCGCACAAATGAATAAGGGTGCATCTGTTGCCAAAGGTGATGTTCTTTACTTTCTTCATGCTGATAGTATTCCACCAAAAAACTTTACAGGTAGTATATTAAAAGCTGTTAATAAGAATTTTAGTAGTGGCTGCTTCAGATTATCTTTTGATCATTCGCACTGGTTTTTAAAAGCCAATTGCTGGTTCACCAGGTTCAATGTAAATGCTGTCCGTTTTGGCGACCAAAGTTTATTTGTAACCAAAGATGTTTTTCAAAAAACCGGAGGGTTTAATGAACGCCTTTTGATGATGGAAGACCAGGAGATCATTCACCGGATAAAAAAACATGGACGGTTTAAGGTGATGAACGATGTTGTAACTACTTCCGCAAGAAAATACTTAGACAATGGTGTTTACCGGATGCAGGCAATTTTCTTTCGCATTTGGTTTTTATATTACTTAGGTTATTCACAGGAACGATTATTAATGCTGCATAGAAGATTAATTCGTAAGCATAAACTTTAAAATATCAGTGATGGGATGGTGGGAAATATTTAAGGAATGGTTTTTAAGCCTCGGCGAAAAATACAATGTAAACCTTTACATCTTTGGCGGCATCTATTTAGGCGCTATTCCATTTTTCTTCATTTCACTTTACCGGACAATAAAAAATATTAAAAAGAAAAAATCATTTATCCTTCCTATTTTATTAACAGGCTTATTTTTTATATCAGCTTACCTTTATCTTATTATAGTTGGTAAAAATATTCCTGTATGGGTGTATGCTTTTATTGGCTTAATGGTTGTTTATGGAATTTATTCTACTATTAAAAAAATAAAGGAAAAAACAAAAAGATGAAACCAAATGATAATAATGCAAAACTGCCCCCGGAGCAAAGACCTTTCAGGATATTAATTATCTCCGGCTCTGACAGAAGGCAATACAATTGCCCGGGTGTTGACAGTAAATCAAGAATACTCATGTTAAAGATGGCGGAAATGCTGCCGCAGGACTGGGAAATTGACTATGAAGATTTGGGCAATGTGTATGCAAGAGAAAGAATACAAAGCTGCAATGCCTGTGTTTCAACTTCAATGGCATTGTGCGTTTATCCATGCAATTGTTATACAAAGAATAGCAGGAAGGAGCCAGACCTGATGTGGAATTTAGATTTGTATGCAAGGTTTGATATGGCTGATGCATGGGCAATTATCGGTCCTGTTAATTGGTATAGTTGCAGCAGCAATTTAAAATTAATGTTTGATCGTTTGGTTTGTATGAGTGGCGGCAATCCTGACGAAGAAACAAT
>JAYUBR010000125.1:0-8303 GCA_043740775.1 Ferruginibacter sp.
GTCAAGGATGTATGGTGGCCTTCATTTCCGCATCGATTGTTCTATGGGTTTAACTGTAGGAAAAAATGTAGGTAATTATGCAATACAAAGGGCACTTACAGATGGTGCTGAATAATATATTACTTTTCAAATTTTGAATTTAGTCGTTTAGTTTTTTAGTTTAAACAAATGCATGGCGCTGTAATTCTTTACAGCGCCCTTTTATCTATCCTGATTATTTTTAAACCTATGATAAAGAAATTAAAAAGGATGGTGAGTTATTAATAAGGATCGGGCTTTTAGTTCATAAAGACATACCCGGATTCGATTGTCTTTATTTCCTTTTTGCTCCCAAAAGTAGATTCAGGGCTGGTTTTGATAGAAAAAAGAAACAGGGTAAATCAAATTTTAAGCTTAGTATTTAATCTTATAAAAAAGTTATTATGAAGTTTTTTACAATCATAAAATTTTCGGGATGTATAATATGCCTTTATGCCGGAGTATGCTCAGCTCAGAAGATAAAACCAACAGATAATATCCACGATACAATCAAAGTAAAAACGCTGGACAGCGTTATCATTTTATCAAAATTAAGACCTGTAAATAATTTGTATCTGCCGGATATAAGGGATACTAAAATTTATGCAGGAAAGAAAACAAATACGCTGATATTATCAGAAAACACACCTGGCATTGAATTAAATATTGCCCGAAATGTTTTGGCAAAAATACCAGGCCTTACAATTTGGGAGATGGACGGAGCAGGATCACAATTAAATATCGGATCAAGAGGAACAGATCCACATCGATCTATAGAGATGAACATGCGGCAGAATGGGTATAATACCAATTCTGATGTATTTGGTTACCCGGAAAATCATTATACTGTACCCTTGCAGGCCGTTGAAGAAGTTCAACTCGTAAGAGGTTCGGCTTCGTTACAGTTTGGACCACAGTTTGGCGGAATGATGAATTTTAAATTAAAAAAAGGTGACAGTACAAAACCATTTACCATTGAGAGTGAACAGACTGCCGGCTCAAATAATATTTTTAATTCCTTTAATGCAATTGGAGGTACAAAAGGCAAACTGAACTATTATGCATTTTATGATAACCGCCATGGCGATGGTTGGAGGGACAATTCGAAATTCAATTATCACTCCTATCATGTTCACCTTGGTTATCAGCTAACCAACAAGGTCAGTATTACAGCAGAGTTTTCCCGGATGGATTATGTTCAGCAAATTGCGGGAGGATTAACGGATAAACAGTTTACAATAAATTCAAAACAGTCTGCCCGGGCCAGAAATTATTTTCAACCTGCCATTAATATCCCTGCGCTCATTTTCAAATATGAAATAACAAATAATACCCGTTTAGAAATAACCTCACACGTTGTTTTTGGTGAGCGAAACAGTGTACAGTTCATCAATGCAGGCAACATCCCTGATACAATAAACAGCACAATTGGATCTTATAATCCCCGCCAGGTAGATAGGGATTATTATAATGGGTTTACTACAGAAGCCAGAATATTGCACTTATTTCATATTGGAAAAATGAGTAGTTCTTTAGCCGGTGGTGTGCGGTATTTCACAGAACTTACTAAAAGAAGGCAAAAGGGTATTGGAACTACTGGTAGCCATTTCGACCTCTTTGTTTCTCAACCTTACGGCATAAACCTTGATCTTAGAACTAATAATTATGCTGTTTTTGCGGAAAATATTTTTCAGTTAACTCCCCGATTTTCAGTAACACCCGGTTTAAGGTATGAAAACATCAAAACTCATCTCAGGGGTGTAATCAACAATGCAAGTACAAATATTGCTTATAGCAGCAAGAGAAGTTTTCCGCTTTTTGGCACTGGTTTGCAGTTTCAAATCAGCAACTCTTCACAATTTTATGGAAATATTTCGCAGGCATACAGGCCTTATTTATATGCTAATGTTACTCCGGCAGACAGGATAGATAAAATTGACCCTTCATTGAAAGATAGCAGGGGCTATGATATAGACTTTGGGTACAGGGGCCATTATAAAAACCTGTTACAATTTGATATAAATGGTTATTATCTTTATTACGGCAACAAAATCGGACTTGTTTCGCAAAAAGATGCAGCAGGCATCCCTTATCTTTTTACTACCAATATTGGAAATTCAGTAACAAAAGGTATTGAAGCTTTTGGCCAAATATCATTGATGAAATTTATTTCTCCAAAAAAATCAGACAAGGATATAAAACTGTTTAGTTCCATTGCATACAATGATGCTAAATACATAACTGGCAGCATCAATCAGGCAGGAGTAAATAAAAAAATTAAAGGAAATAATGTAGAAAATGCACCGGCATGGGTTTATAAAAGTGGCCTCGAACTTATTTGTAAAAAAGTGTCTTTTAATTTTCAGTATAGTTATACCAGTAAAAGTTATAATGATGCTTTTAATACAGCATCCAGCAGCAATGGAGTAATCGGAGCAATTCCGGCTTATCATGTTTTGGATTTTAATTGTAACTGGCAGTTTAACAAACAGTGTCATTTGTCTGCAGGTATCAGCAACTTTACAAACGAAAAATATTTTAACCGGCGAATTACATTTTACCCTGGACCGGGAATTTTACCGGCTGATGGAAGAACATTCAATATATCTGTAGGAACAAAATTTTAATATTAAAAATGAGGCTGGTTGCATCCACTATAAATTCAATGTAGCAAAAGCCTTCCCGTAAGATGAAATTGTAGTTCCCTGCAACATCATTTTGATCTGTTTAATTATTTTAAACAGATCAAAAGACATTAACAATACGGAAGGACTTTAATTATAAACAGGAATTTGTATTGATTAAAATTACTTAACCATAATGCAGGTGAATAATGGTTTAACAGATAACTATCAACATGAAAAAGATATTTTATACCGGCCTGGTTGGTTTATTGCTTTTTGAAATATGCAATGTATACTTCATTATGCCCATGCCGGGCAGCCAGCAAATGAACAGCATTAACCTGGCCTATTTTCTTTACCAATGGCGTTGGCTTTTTAGAATATTGTTTGCGGTAATGATAATTATCGGCGTGTATAAATCCCAATGGGAAAAAAAATGGATACCCTTGATTTCTTTATTGGTATCCGCATCCATTATATGCATGGTTAATTTTCAAATGGCGGCAGACCATATGTTTTATAAACCTCAGCAGGTATTGATGGCAACGGCAGCGGCAAATAAAGTAGATACTGGTCGTTTAGTAATTGGCATTGTCAATAATGGAGAAGCAAAGGCTTATCCCATCCGGTTTTTAGGCTACCATCGCCAGGTACAGGACAGTATTGGAGGCAAACCGGTACTGGTTACTTATTGCACTGTTTGCAGAACAGGCCGGGTATATGAACCCAAAGTAAATGGAAAACCGGAACAATTCAGACTTGTGGGGATGGATCATTTTAATGCTATGCTGGAAGATGCCACTACAAAAAGCTGGTGGCGCCAGGCAACCGGCGAAGCCATCACCGGAAAATTAAAAGGACAAAAACTACCGGAGTTTTTCAGTACCCAAACTTCATTAACAGAATGGCTGGTGTTAAATCCAACCTCATTGGTAATGCAGGAAGACCCTTCTTTTGTAAATGAATACGATACCACCGGCAAATTTGAAAGTGGCAAAAGTACCAGCAAGCTTACAGGTACAGATAGCCTTAGCTGGAAAGATAAGTCGTGGGTGATTGGTGTAAAAGCCGGGAAAGAAAAAAAGGCCTACGACTGGAACCAGTTGCTGATAGAACGCATCATCAACGATACAATAGATGGCAAAAATATTGTGGTGGTATTGGCGCAGGATGATAAGAGTTTCTTTGCATTTGAAAGGCCCGATACAAAAACTGTTTTTCGTTTACAAAATGACACAATTGTTGGTGATGCTTATTTGTACCGTATAAATGGTAAAGCCATTGATAACAGTACTGCTTTAAAACCACTGCCCGCCTACCAGGAGTTTTGGCATAGCTGGAAATTTTTTAATGGTGATAAGATGTTTTAGTAGCAGCAAATCAGGCTGCCTTGCCAAATAGGTGAACAAACAAACAAATAATTAAAAGCCCAGTTAATCTTTTTATTAACGGGAACTTTTTTAATGGAAGTTTGTAGCAATTAATAAATGTTGAATGCGTTTGTGCTTATTCTTTTAACACTATAAATTAAGTATACCAAAAGTTTCACCAAATGAAGTATTTAGGTCAATAAATTGAAATCTTGGACTTACATGCTCTTTTAAAAATTTGTATATTTTATGACTTTCCGTATCAGAGGAAAGATAAAATTCAACGCTCGTCTCAATATCGGCAGTTGCAAACAACTTGGTATCATTTGGAATAAGATTGCGTTCTTTTAATTGCAATTTATTTTTATGCTGAAATACAAGTTTTGCAAATTCTCCTGTCTTTTTAGAGTGGTTAAGATTGAATGGAATTATTTGCAAATTTTTTAATGGCAATTCGTTTATATCGCCACCTACACAATATTCGGCAATTGATATTGTTGAGATGTACATTTTGATTTCATTTTGCAGAAAATAGCGAAAATAACCATCAGCATTGCTAAATAAATGTGAGTCCTCGTTTAGAAATCTTAAAAAGAAGCTTGTATCAAGTAAAACAGCTTTATGCATCATAGCCTCCTCTCAGTTCACTTAGCCAGGTGTCTGGATTTATATTTCCAAGCCAGGATTTTTTTGCTTTTTCACGTAACGATTGTAAATATTTTTCATCGTAAGTTGGCTGAAAGTTAATTAGCTCAATAAATTTTAATGATGATTTGTCTAACTCCCCTGTTTCAGTATGTTGTTTGCCGGTTGCCCTGATTCCATAGGGTTTTTTATGAATTATATTTTCTTCTAAGTTTTCAAAAAATGAAAGAGGTGTGAAAATTGTAACACTCCCAAACTCATCCGTATTTATGTGAATATTAGTTTTATCTTTTCCTCCTGCATTAGTAATTTTTCCATAAAAATAAAACTCAGCATCAACCCAAATAGCTTCTGTTCTATATAAGTGAGTCGTTTTGTCTACCTTGATTTCATTTGTATTATCAAGTGAAGTTTTAATTACAAATGTGTAATTTTTTTTTGCTGCAATTTCCTGGATATTTTCAAATGCTTTTGCGGTTGACAACTCTAAGAAATCAATGTTCTGTGTCTGCTGAACTTGTCCAATAATTGCATTAAATCCAATTATGAATTGAAGGGAAGTTTTGAATAAGTGCTTAACGGAGCCTTCTTCAATTTTATAACTAATATTTGGTCTGTCTTTTCTGTCGCCAGAATAGAGAAGGTTTTCAGCATTCTCCAAAATCGAAATTACCTCCCGGATGTCATAAGTATCAGGGGAAAGCTCAATGTTTCCTTTGGAACCTGTTATTCTAATCTCTATATATCCAATTTTATCCACCAGCGAATTTAATCAAAATGAAAAACTTAACCGAAAATATCTATAAAAATATATGAAACGTAGCAATCGTTACAGCATAACTCAGAATAAAGATATTTCCGTAATCAGGCGAAGCTATCCTCTTATGAATGATTGATTATTAATCGTGATTTTATTCATTTTTATATTGCAGGGATACGGCGGTCAACTATTCATCTAAGTTAACTAAATATTGCTCTGTAGTACGAAACGTTCCCCGCTGCCACTCATCGCTCAGAAGGAAACGTTTCTGGAATAAAAAAATATTTTCGTCTCAATGTAATTTAATGATGGCTATTATTTTTTTGGTAGATTTATGACATGAAACGATTGATAATACTATGCCTCGCCATTATACCCATATTTTTAACGGCGCAACAGACACCCACGCCTACGCCCGATAAAATTTATGGAGATCTTTTTACACAGGTTCAGTTGCAGCGGATTTTTCCGGATGGCAAAACCTTTGTGGATTGTACTCCGAAAAGAAAAGTGGCGGATATTATGTACGATTATGGCCTCGCAAAAGGTGCCAACTTTGACCTGAAAAAATTTGTGGCGGATAATTTCGACATGCCCGTTATCCCCACTATCAATTATACATCCGATACAAAGCAAGACCTTGCAACGCACATTAAAAGTTTGTGGCAGGTTTTAAAACGAAATCCGGATGTGGCTGCTGAAGGCAGTTCTTTATTGCCATTGCCACATCCATACATTGTGCCGGGTGGCCGCTTCAGGGAGATTTATTACTGGGACAGTTATTTCACTATGCTGGGCTTAAAAGAAAGCAAAGAATGGGAGATGATTGAAAACATGATCAACAACTTTGCTTTTCTCATCAATACCTATGGACACATTCCCAATGGCAACCGAAGTTATTATTTAAGCCGCAGCCAGCCTCCTTTTTTTGCCATGATGGTAAACCTGCTTGCTGATAAAAAGGGCCCTGCGGTATATGCCACCTATCAAAAAGAATTACAAAAAGAATATGATTACTGGATGGATAAAACTGCCGCTACCAAACATGCCGTTACCATGCCTGACGGAAGTATTCTGAATCGATTTTACGATGCAGATATAAAACCACGGCAGGAAAGTTTTAAGGAAGATTTTGAAATTGCCACCACAGAATCCAAAGGCGATGCTGCCGCCTTTGAAGAAAAAAGCAAAGAGTTAAGAAGCGGGGCCGAAAGTGGCTGGGATTTTAGCAGCCGCTGGTTTGCAGATGGCAAATCCATTAATACCATTCAAACTACCAACGTAATACCTGTTGATCTGAACGGTCTGATGTATAACCTGGAACTAACACTGGCAAAGGCTTACAGGCAAACAGGCAATGTTTCGGCAGCCGCAGAATATACCAATGCCGCTGCAAAAAGAAAAGCGGCCATCAACAAATACTGCTTTAATGCAAAACAAAACTGGTATTACGATTACATAATCTCCACCAAAACACAAAGCGCAGAACAAACCATTGCCGGTGTTAGTCCGTTGTTTTTTAACATTGCTCCCAAAAAACAATCCGCTGCAATGGCCGCGGTATTAAAAGCTAAATTTTTAAAGTCCGGCGGCGTGGTGACCACTTTAAAAACCACCGGCCAGCAATGGGATGCACCCAATGGATGGGCGCCCTTGCAATGGATAGCAGTAAAAGGTTTGGATAACTATGGATTAAAAAACCAGGCCAAAGACATTGCAGCAAGATGGGTAGCGCTGAATGAAAAAGTGTATGCCAATACAGGAAAAATGATGGAAAAATACAATGTAGTGGATAGTAAGCTGGACGCTGGTGGTGGCGAATATAAATCTCAGGATGGCTTTGGCTGGACCAATGGTGTTTATCTGGCCATGAAGGCAAAGCTGGAGCAATGGCAAAAGCGGCAAAATTTACCCAAGGGTATGTTAACGAAAGGTTTACTACAATAAAAGCAGCTATACTTACTATGTTGCTGCCTTATCAAAAACACTTTACTCATTAAAGTTAATTGCCGGTACGAATGTCAGATGCTATAACACTTAAAAAAATTTCACAGCTACTCAACATAAGTATCTCTACTGCTTCGCGTGCATTAAAAGATCATCCGGATATTGCCAGCGCCACCAAACAAAAGGTGAAGGAACTGGCAGAAATGCTGGAATACGAACCCAATCCTTTTGCAATACAATTAAGTACCAGCAACAGCAATATTTTTGGGTTGATTGTGCCGGAAGTAAGCAACCTTTTTTACACCTCGTTTATTGATGCGGTTGAAAACGAAAGCAGAAAAGTTGGTTATACACTCATCATTCTTAAAACCGATGACGATCCGGAGATTGAAGCCAACCACATCAAATATTGTAAAAAGCAACGGGTAGCAGGTTTGTTTGCTTGTATAACTCCGAGCACTTCCAATTTTGAACTGTTTCAAACACTGAGCAAATCTAATATCCCGGTTATTTTTTTCGACCGGGTACCGGATAACAATTATTGCAACCGTATTTGTTTTGCCGATGAAACGGCCGCCACTATCGCCGCGGAAGCCATCCTCAAAAAAAATAAAAAAAGGGTGCTGGCAATTTTTGCGGAGCCTAGTTTATCCATATCGCAAAAAAGACTAAAGGCATTTAAAACCATTTTTCAGCAAAACAAGAATGCTCCGGAGTTACTCATTCACCATACCAGCCATGCCGAAAACACCAAAGAAATCATAAAGCAAAAATTGCAGGGCAATAAAAAGCCGGATACGATCTTTTGCATGACAGATGTTATTTTAACCATTACAATGAAAGCTATTCAGGAGCTTGGTCTTAAAATACCGGAAGATGTTGCAGTGATCTCCATCAGCAACAGCGATTTCTTTCCCAAACTATACACGCCCGAAATAA
>JAYUBR010000126.1:0-2501 GCA_043740775.1 Ferruginibacter sp.
TTTCTGTACAACTAAATTTCAAGTAGTTAATAACGAGGTTCTTGCAAATAATTTTTTGAGCTCGTCATCATTAAGTTGAAGAGCACCTATACGTTTTTCAATTTGGCGCAATTGGCCTGCTTTCTGTTTTTCGGTGCTGCGCTGTGGCTCGTTTTGCTTATAAGGCTGCACTTTTGTAATCATATTCCAAATGATAACAGCAAGTTTATGAGCCGTTGCAGTAATAGCTGCTATCCGACCTTTTTTAAAAGCAATCCTTTTAAAGAAAGATGTAAGTTCATGATCTTTTTGGTTGCCGATAGAATTAGCGGCCTGTCTTAAAGCGATTGCAATGTAATTTTTACCGGAAGGAGACCGGCTGCTAATTAAGCGCCCTCCGCTTATTTTATTATTAGGCACTAGTCGTAACCAGGAAGCAAAACTTTTAGCTGTTGGGAACTTATTCATGTCATGACCAATGCTGGTCATCAGACAAAGAACCGTAGTGTGACTAACACCAGATATAGCAAAAAGATCAGTTCCAAAATATTGATAAGCGACTTTGGAAACATTAAATGCCGGAGAATGCTTTCTGTCATTTTTATTATTTTTCTTTAACATTCTTTCCTCCTCGACGCTGATTATTCTTTGAGGGGCGTATTCTAATAATTTGCTTTCAATTTTTTTATCACAATCCAGTAGCGCTTTTTCATATAGCTTATAAAAATCCAGGCAAACTTTTAATTCAAACAAAAGCTCTTCTCGCCAGGATCCGCTTAAGGAATCTGCAATTTCCTGTCGGCTCTTTTTTACACGACAATTAACCAGACCTGACAGATAATCAGGATTGCGGTTACCGGCTAAAATTGCTTCTATTATGGTTAAGCCGGATTGACCTGTGATATCTCTTAGCGCAATATCCAGCCTTATATTCATGAGTCGTAAAGATTTTTGCATTTTGTGAACATACATAGAAGCTTGCTGAATTAGGTGCATACGATGATAATAGTAAGCTCGAAGCTGCTGAAGGATATCGTTTAAGAGAAAACTGCCTGATAGCAAACCAAGGGAATGCAGCTTTTGTATCCAAATACAATCTATTACATCTGTTTTTCGGCCCTTTACATTTTTGGTCTGACTTCCGCTGGCCAGCAGTACCTCAAATCCTGCAGTTTGAAGCGCATTAAAAAGGGTCTGCCAATAAGTACCGGTGCTTTCCATAGCAACAGTAGTAACACCACAATTTGCAAGATGTGCAATGAGCTGTTCATGATCTTTGGTGTAAACACCAAATTCTCGAACATTTTCCTTGTTTTGATCTACTGCAACCATGTAAGAACGCGATCCTACATCTATGCCGGCAGCATGTAAATTAATAACCTGAAGCGTTGATTCTGTTTTTTTCATAAAAAATATTTTAAGAATAAAACTTCAGGGAATGTATGTTTTGAATGGTAATATTTTCTGTTCGGGATTCTCTAAAAGAGATCACCAGTTAATTCAGCAACTACTTCTGCGATAAACAGAAGTATCATACATTCCAGCCCAAATTTCAGGAAGGACTTTAAGGTGCCATTTAACTTCAAGGCTTGTCTCTGAAGTTATTATGAAATTACAAAATCTATCAGGGACGACCGTTGTCTCCATTATTCAACGGCGATCGCGCAGTCCTGCTATTTCAGGACGAGACAGTATCAATGTTCCAGGTGTGGATGTAAGGCTTGTCGTTATTGATGAAAGTGTAACGGCCAATACTGTTTTTCATGGCAGGAAGCTGCCAATACTCAACGCTTTTCACCTGGTATTCCGGTTAACGGCCAAAAAGAAGGGTATGTCCACCATTGAATTAGGCGCAGAGGTAGGTGTAGAACAAAAAACAGCGTGGTTGTTTAAGCGGAAAATACAGGCCGTAATGAAAGATACAAACAAGCTGAACGACCATGTAGATGTAGAGGAGACAATGATAGGCGGCTATTCATCAGGCCATGAAAATCGGGGTCGCAGCCGGAAAGAAAAAACGATTGTAGTGGTGGCAACTGAAGTGTTGGAAGATGGCAGAACAGGAATATCAATTTTTCCATAGTGGAAAATTTTGAAGCAATAACCTTGAAATATGCTTTGCAGGATATGATAGAACCAACAGCGGACATCAGAACAGATCAGCATCGTTCTTAGGAATCATTAAAGCAGGAACTGCCTATAACAACAGTGCCTTCTGAACAGGAAAGCGGTTTGGAAGAGCTTCATAAGCAGATAATGCTGTTTAAAAACTGGTTGAGGGGTACAACATCATAAATGTTCGAAGCAACATCTGCATGCTTATCTGGATGAATATAAATACAGATTTAATAAATGAAATATGCGTAACCGGATTTTTAATAATAGGATTGGGGGCCTGATGCACAATATCCCGCATCTTTATCCAGTATTAAAAAAAAACAATTGAAATTAACGCCAGGTGGCTACGCATGTTTTTTGGATTAGAGATAAGCAATAAATCAAATATGGTTTATACTAGGGAT
>JAYUBR010000127.1:0-2500 GCA_043740775.1 Ferruginibacter sp.
AGCGGCGTATTGGATAGATGATTTTTTAAAACTGAGTATCCGCAACGACAGTTATACCCAAACCAATAACACCTTAAGCATTTATAAAAAATTTATCACAACCCAGGTGGATGAAGAATTCAGCGTTAGCAAAACGGATAAGATAGACCTGCTGAACCGCTCCATAAAATATTTTAAAAAGAAGGATCAGTTTAATATGGACGAATTCGGCAATGAAGTGATTGGCTATGCGGAAGGCATTGAATCTTTTAAAACCTATAAAAAAAATTACGAGCAGGAATCTGATGCGCCAATCACTGACAACTTTGCCATTAATACTGCGGCCGTAAAAAAACAGGCCCGTGCCTATAAAAGTATTTTAAAGCTGGATAAGAATTTTCACATTTATATTCATGGCAACAAAGACATGATTGAAAAAGGTTTTGATGAAGAAAAAAATATGAATTTTTATAAGGTATACTTTAGAGATGAGCAATAGAACTTTGCCAAAGTTTAAAACGCAACTTCGCAACTTTGCCAAAGTTTACACTTTACTTGTTTAGATACTTAACGATTGAAATGATTTTTTTTCTCAACCTTTCTGTTCCACCAAAGTCAATAAAGCCGCTACTTGGATAAGAATTTGTACATCCTAAAACACAAATATAAAATTTTTGATCGTCTAAATTTATGTATATATCATAGGCAGAAGTCCACCACTTTCGTTGGTATTTAAAAGTGTAAAATGTGTCTTGTGTTTCATTAAATGTAAGTCCTAGTTTATGAAATAGCCCGCCAATAATTTCTTTCTTATTGTCGATGCTAAGGCTGTTTTCAACTGTTAGTATTTTGTACCTGTTAGCAACAAGGTAAAGTGAATAACAACCTAAAAGAAATAATAATGAAAATGCACAATAAGCGAATGTCTGTGAATGCTTATTTTTATATTTACCTGAATTTGTTGCAATGTCATGAAACAAAAAGATGCTACCTCCAATTGCTGCAAAAGAAATTAGGTAGTAATAGTATTTGTCATACCAGTTAGTCTTGATAATAGTTTTTTGAAACTCTTGGTAGGTCATTTTATATTAGTTGGTATACAAATTTTTGTTTAAAAAATCATTTCTGAATTTACCGTTGGGATCATATTGTTTAACCAGCGCTTTAAAGTCAGCCAGCTTTTCAATTCTTGACTGCAATACTGCTGGTGGTAATGTAAACAGTTTGGCCCAATGTGGCCTTGCATTAAAGGGCGCCAGTTGCGCTTCTACCAATGGCAGTAAATTCATTACTATTTCTGTTTCCTGCTTCCATGTTGTATGCAGTGCCACGCAGGTTTTTTTATAACAGGGGCTCATCCATAAATTATCTTCATGAATGGTACGAATTTCAGAAATAAATAAGTGTGGTGTTATTTTTTCATGTAGTGATTCCATCGCCATCATCGCTTCATAAGCATGTTCAATCGGAACAAAAAATTCAGCCTGTAGTTCCTTGCCGGCACTGGGTTTAAAGCCCATTTTAAAATGCGGCATTCTTTCAAACCAGGGGCCGGGTACACCCATTTGTTCTGTACAGTTTATTGCATCCTCTTCTTCTATTGGATGCATATTTTTTGTGGCCAGTTTTGCACCAAATAATTCCGCAGGTGGGGCCGCATCTCCTGCTGCTGACTTACTTTTTACCCACACTTCATTGATGTTTTTATTTTTCCAATCTGTAAAAAGGCTTACGCTGTACCCACTTGAAACAATGGCATCAAAATTCTTTTCCAGTTCACCCATTGGCAGGTTGCGGTAAACATACTGCTTCATATTGAAAGTGGGCAAAAGGTCAAGCGTTACTTTTGTAACAATACCTAAAGCCCCCAATCCAACTACGGCACCTTGAAACTGATCTCCATCTTTCTTTGATAAATTCACTATTTCACCTGCGGCATTTACAAATTCAATGGCTGCAATAGCTGTTGCAAGATTACCATTGCTAACTCCCGAACCATGAGTTGCTGTGGCGCAGGAACCAGCAATGGTGATATGTGGTAAAGAAGCCAGGTTGTGCAATGCATACCCGTTTTGGTGAAGGTAAGGCGCAAGATCACCATACCGCATACCAGCTTCCACAGTAACGGTATTGGCAATTTTATCCAGCGATACCACTTTATTTAATTCCTGCAGCGACAACTGATTTTCTGTATTGTCGGCGATTGTATTGAATGAATGCCTTGAACCAAGCGCAGTAAGTTTATTACACTTCTTCACCACTTCCTGTACCTCCGATACTGTTTTTGGGTAATGCACATTGCCGGTACTGTACTCTAAATTACCTGCCCAGTTTTTTAAATGCGGCGCAGTTGCTTTAGGGCTGCAGGCCATCATACGGCTCAATACGGCGCCGCCTGCCAGCAAAGAAGTTGTTTTTAAAAAGGTTCTTTTTTTCATGATGGCTTTATTTTGTTTCAAATCGTTGGTTACCCGTAACATTGTTAGAGATTGGTTTTGTTATTCCTTGAAAAACGCAACTT
>JAYUBR010000128.1:0-8282 GCA_043740775.1 Ferruginibacter sp.
CGCATGATGGCTTTTTCAAGATGATCAATAAAGGTAATCTGGCGGCTTGCCATTTGGCTCAATTGCTCTCTTTCCATGCTAAGGCTTCCATCCTCCATAGTCATGTATCGGTTATCACCTTCATCGCCTCCCATTTCATCTTTCCTGGTAATTAAACCATGTAAATATGAAAGCTCTTTTTTAGCAGCTTCCAGTTTGCGCTGAATGAGTTCTTTAAACTCAAGTAATTCCGGATCACTGTAGCGTTGTGTAGGAGCACCGGGATCTCTTTCAGTTTTATCCAAAACAGACTTTGTAAAATCCGGCTGGTATTTACGAACAGTTTTGGTAGTAATTTTTGGAATTATTACCGGCTTTGCGGCAGGGACTTTGATATCTTTTGCCTTTACATCAGCAACTGGTTTAGCCGGGACAGATGCTTTTTCGCCAGTTGGTTTGGCTCCTATTTTCTTAATTTCTTCTTTCTTTGTCATTAGGTTTAATGCTGGTGGAACAGCTTTTACAGGAGCAGGTTTAATTGCTACAGGTTTTTTAATAACTTGTTTTACAACCGGCTTAACTGATTTTACCGGTGTTTTAACTTGCTTTGCCATTGGCTTTACCTGTTTTTTACCCTGAATCACTTTTGGTACAGGTGTATTTTTTTTAACAGGCGCAGCTTTTTTAGGTGCAACTTTTACTATGGGTTTAGTAGGTTTTGACGCAGCTTTTATTACTTTTTTACCAGCAGTTTTTACTGTAGCCTTTTTAGTGGCTATTTTTTTTACTGCCACAGCTTTTTTTACTGGTTTGGCGGTTTTATTGCCAGAAGTTCGGGCAGATTTTACAACAGACTTTGCTGCTGCTTTCTTTGTTGTTGCCATACTACTCTTCTTTTTTAACTACGTTTATTATTAAGATGGAATCGTTCACTTCAATTTCAGTGCCGTTGTTTAGCTCGGGCAAAAAAGCAAGCGAATCTGCCAAAATTTCGGCGCAAATATAATCTTTATATTGATTTAATGAAGATTGTAATATTTCATTTTGCAATACTGTCACATTTATTCTGTCAGTCAGCTCAAAATTGCTTTCTTTCCGGATATTTTGAATCTTATTCACAAATTCTCTTGCGTTACCTTCTTTTTTTAAATCGTTACTGATTGTAATGTCTAAAGCTACGGTTAAACTTCCTTTATTCGCTACCTCGTACCCGGGAATTTCATCGGTAGAAACTTCCAAATCCTCAGCGGTTATAAAAACCGGTTCTTCTTTTTTAGTTTCGTAGTCAGGATTTAATAAATATTGTCCATCCTGAACTTTATCTATCTCTGCATTATCAAACCCGGCTATTAATTCCGCTGCCCATTTCATTCTTGCACCCAGTTTTTTTCCTAAGGTTTTAAAATTAGCCTTTGCCTTTTTTTGAATAAAATCATTTTCTGCACCTAAAACATCCACTTCTTTTATATTGGTTTCGGCTTTGATAATTTCTTCTGCCAGTTTTATTCTTGCCGCCATATCGGCATCAATTGCCGGAATAAAAACCTTTTGCAAAGGCTGGCGTACTTTAATATTTACCTTTTTGCGCAATGATAAAATTAATGAACAGGCGTCCTGCGCCAGTTGCATTCTTTTTTCTAGGGTGGTATCTATCATAGCTTCTTTTGCTACCGGAAAATCAGTATGATGTACAGATTCATTTTCAAACCGGTGAGTAACTGAATTTAAATTATTGTATAACCAGTCTGCAAAAAATGGTGCGATAGGAGCCATTAGTTTGCAGAGTGTTTCCAAACATTCATACAACGTCTGATAAGCGCATATCTTGTCATTTGCATACTCCCCTTTCCAAAAACGTCTGCGGCAAAGTCTTACATACCAGTTACTTAAAAAGGTATCAACAAAATCTTCAATAGCACGGCCAGCTTGGGTGGGTTCGTAATCATCCAGGCTAATCTGTACATTTTTAATTAAAGAATTAAGGGAAGATAAAATCCATTGATCAATTTCAGGCCTGTCTTTTAATGGAATATAATTTTCCTTAAATGCAAATCCATCTACGTTGGCGTACAAGGTAAAAAATTGATACGTGTTGTACAAAGTCCCGAAAAATTTCCGTTGCACTTCCTTAATTCCTTCTACATCAAATTTTAAACTATCCCAGGGAGAAGCGTTGGTAATCAGGTACCAACGGGTGGCATCTGCGCCAAAAGTACCAATTGTCTCAAATGGGTCTACCACGTTGCCGAGGCGTTTGCTCATTTTATTGCCATTTTTATCCAATACAAGCCCATTGCTTACAACAGTTTTATAGGCAACGCTATCAAATAATAAAACCCCTAAAGCGTGTAAAGTATAAAACCATCCACGTGTCTGGTCTACACCTTCGCAAATAAAATTTGCCGGAAAAGCCCCCTTAATGGGATTGTTTTTTGAAGCTGCATGGTATTGCCAGAAGTTTTCTGTAGTTAACGGGCCAAATTCATTTGAGGTTGCATCCGGTAATCCCCATTGTGCATAGGGCATGGCACCGCTGTCAAACCATACATCTACCAGGTCTGACACCCTTTTCATTGGTTTGCCACTGTTGCTTACCAAAATAATATCGTCTACATAAGGTTTATGCAGATCCAATAAATTTTCATGCAGGTAATGTTTATTTGTTTCACCACCTAAAACTTCACTGGCATTTTTTATTTCGCTGGTTAGTTCTGCAATAGAACCAATACACTTTTCCTCTTCCCCATCTTCTGTACGCCAGATAGGTAAAGGTGTGCCCCAATAGCGGCTGCGGCTAAGATTCCAATCCACCATATTTTCAAGCCAGTTACCAAAACGCCCGGTACCGGTGGCTGCAGGTTTCCAGTTGATTGTTTTGTTAAGCTCTACCATCCTGTCTTTTACAGCCGTTGTTTTTATAAACCAGGCATCTAACGGATAATAAATAATCGGCTTATCGGTACGCCAGCAATGCGGATAATTGTGTTCGTATTTTTCAACTTTAAAAGCACGGTTCTCTTTTTTAAGTTTTACGCTGATATCAACATTTACATCAACATAGTGTTTTTCATCTTTGTAGTTTTTTACATAGCGGCCACTAAACTCACCAACACCATCTACAAATTTTCCTTGCTTATCTACCAGAGTTAATATGCCGAGATTATTTTTTTTGCCGATTTTATAATCATCTGCACCAAAGGCCGGCGCTGTATGAACTATCCCGGTACCGTCTTCTGTAGTTACAAAATCGCCAGAAATAATTTTAAAAGGGTTGGCACCGGGCGTTAGCTCCAGTATTTTTTCAATTGTATTTGCTTCGGAAGGGAGGAGCTGTTCGTATTCAAGACCTTCTAAATCTTTGCCCTTAAATTCATCTAAAATTTTCCAGGGTAATAACTTCACCGCAGCGTTATAATTATCAAAATCTCCATTCTCACCTTCGGATTTAAAATATTTACTGACCAAGGCTTTGGCAAGAATTACATTATTAAGCTGATGGGTGTACGGATTAAATGTTTTTACTAAAACATAATCAATATTTTGTCCAACAGTTAGTCCAAGATTTGAGGGCAACGTCCACGGGGTAGTAGTCCATGCCATAAAAAAAAGTTCAACGGGAGTAGAAAGTGAATCAATAATTTCCTTTGAAACTTTTACAACATCTGTTTTAGCTGCTTTTAATGCAGAAGTAAAAATTTTATTTAAAGTTTTTCTATTTATGAAATCATATAAATCATCAGAAATTTTTACTTTGAACATCGCTACCACACTCGTATCCTTTACATCTTTATAAGTTCCGGGCTGGTTCAATTCATGACTTGATAAACCCGTACCTGCTGCAGGTGAGTATGGCTGAATACTTACACTTTCATACAGGTAACCTTTTTTATACAATTCCTTCATACACCACCACAGTGTTTCTACATAATTATTTTCAAATGTTACGTATGGGTTGTTAAGATCAACCCAGTAACCCATTTTTTTTGTAATATCGTCCCATTTGTCTTTAAATTTTAATACTTCCCTGCGGCAGGTGGCATTGTATTCTTCAACAGATATTTTTTTGCCGATATCTTCTTTGGTAATGCCCAATAATTTTTCAACACCTAATTCTACCGGTAGTCCATGTGTATCCCAGCCACCCTTACGTTTTACCTGGAAACCCTGCATTGTTTTATATCGGCAAACAAGATCTTTAAGCGTTCTGGAAATTACATGATGAATGCCGGGCAAACCATTGGCACTTGGCGGACCCTCATAAAAAACAAAAGGAGGGTGACCTTCTCTTAAACTGACGCTTTTCTCAAAAGCATTGTTTTTCTTCCAGCTTTCCAGCATTTCTTCGCCAATAAGCGGTAAATTTAATTGCTGGTATTCTTTATATCTGCTAGCCATATACTTTTTTCCTTCAATCTAAACTATAAAATGTGTGCAAAGGTAGTAAATTACACTTGTTTGGAAACAATCCCTATAGCTCAACTTTCTCGTTAAAAAAGCCCTAATTTATTTCTAAGTTTTGCACATTGTGCCGCTTTGGCATAGTATTGGCTCCTTGTATCGTATAGCTGTTTAAGCTGAAAATATTGTAAAAGTCTTTCATTATAAAGGCTGAAATTTTTGCTGGTTTAGGGTTTTATTAGGGTAAAGACGGGAGTAATCCTACTCCCGTTATTTTCTTTATTTTTATTTTCCCGCTTTATATCCAATAGTGTTTAATATTCTCTTTACTCATTGTTAATCAAATATCAATTTAAAGCCAAAGTATCTCAAATTTGATTATTGAAAAGTCTAAATGATTTGGGAACAAAAAAAAGGCATTCTAATTAATTTTAGTATGCCTTTTTTATAGACTTTTATTTCTGCGAATTATCAGTAAGGATATAAATGAACCGGAGGAATTAGCGTAGTAATAATTCACACGGTTTTATACCCGTATGTTTTTTAAAGGCTGTACTAAAATGCGATATGGAAGAGTAGCCCAGCAACATGGAGACTTCAGTTACACTTAGCCCCTTTTCATACAACAAATATTTGGCATGTTCCATACGCTGGCTTTGATAAAAATCAAATATGGTAGTACCAAACATTTCTTTAAAACCTTTTTTCAGGTAACATTCATTAATGGCCACTTTGCGACTTAATTCTTTTATAGTAAGCGGTTCGCCAATATGTTGTATTAAAACTTCCCTGGCTTTGCTAATCTTTTCCCTGTCTGCCTCATTTGCCAAAAACTTACAGGTAAAAACTTCTTCCTTGTCACCCAGCATACAATCAAGGCTATATAAAAGCAGAATTTGTGTTTGGGCGTTTATAAAAATGTTTTCCAGCGTATCACTATAGTTATGATTCAGCAAACCTTCAATAGCCATCCTTGTTTTGCCACATAGGGGTAATAACTTACTAAAAGAAGTAGTGTGGGTAAAAGAAAGTACTTCATCTGATATAGTTCTTTGTTTTTTACCCCCAACAAACTGGGTTAAATAAGATGGTTTGAAACTAAAGCTCAACACATCAATACTATTAACCTTTTCCACACAGGTTTTAGAGGCATTCATCTTGCAAAAATCGCACTCAGCCTGCTTTTCACGGCAATACACATTTCCGGTTACACAAAATTTTAATTCCAGGTAATTTTCTGCTGCATTATTTTTTTCATAATTATACACCAGCATGCCTGTATCTTCCATATTCCATTGCGGATCTCTTCTGTAACGCTTGATAGAATAATGAACCGATCCTGGAACAGAGCGGGCAATATCCTGCAATACCGCCAGTTCATTTAACATGAATGGCTGGTTATGCGCTATATTGAGTATATCTGTTTGTTGATTCATTGATAAATTTCGATGCAAATATACAACATATACAGCAGGTTTGTTAAGGCTGCGCCGGTTTGTAAAGTAAAGATTGTGTCATTAAATTTGGATATTTTTATGAAAGGCAAACAATATAATCACGCATTATCAGCACTTACAAGGATAGAAGATCTGACCAAAATATGGTTTAAGTTTTGTGTGGAAATCTTTGTATAAATCCTTCTCTAAAAGCAATATCTCCCTTACCTTAAACCCCTGATTTTCCCTATCTTTACACGAATTTGGATTTTGATAATCTTAAATAGAATTTGACCTTAATTATGAGTACAGAAATTGAAGAAATAATACCGGTAATAACACCATCTGTAAACGGAGGGTATGAAGCAGATAGCATACAGGTTCTGGAAGGTTTGGAAGCCGTGCGTAAAAGGCCAGCCATGTATATTGGCGATATTGGTGTAAAAGGTTTGCATCACCTCGTATATGAAGTAGTGGATAATTCCATAGATGAGGCATTGGCTGGATATTGTAAAAATATTACTGTAAACATTAACGAAGATAATTCTATTACTGTTGAAGATGATGGCCGAGGCATACCTACCGGGATGCACACCAAAGAAAACCGTAGTGCATTGGAAGTGGTAATGACCGTTTTGCATGCAGGAGGTAAATTTGATAAAGGTTCGTATAAAGTTTCCGGCGGTTTGCATGGTGTGGGCGTTAGTTGTGTTAACGCATTGAGCATTAAACTACATGTTACCGTTAACCGCGAGGGCAAAAAGTTTGAACAGGAATATTCCAAAGGCATTCCTCAATACCCCGTTAGAGAAATTGGCACTTCCATCACAACAGGAACAAGGGTTCATTTTTGGCCCGATATGAGCATTTTTACAGAAAGTGTGTATAAAAGGGAAATCCTGGAAGGCCGTTTAAGGGAGCTGGCTTTTTTAAACAGAAAGATCACGATTATTTTAAATGACCTTAGAGAAAAAGAAGAAGATGGAAGCACCTACACCAAAATATTTTACAGCGAAGGTGGTATAGTAGAGTTTGTGGAAATGCTGGATAAAAATGCAAGCCGCAACCCCTTATTACCTACTGTTATTTATTGCGACGGGCACGATTCCAACAGCAATGTAATAGTAGAAGTAGCGATGATGTACAACACGGGTTACCAGGAACATCTGTTTAGTTATGTAAACAATATCAACACCATTGAAGGTGGTACACACGTTGCCGGATTTCGCCGTTCCATAACCAGGGTTTTTAAAAGCTATGGTGAAAAAGAAGGCATGTTCGAAAAGGCGAAAGTAGAAATTGAAGGCGATGATTTCAGGGAAGGGCTGAGCGCTATTATTTCGGTAAAAGTGCCCGAGCCCCAATTTGAGGGGCAAACCAAAACCAAGCTGGGAAACAGTGAAGTGATGGGTGTGGTAGACAGTACTTTAAGCCGTGTACTGGTAGCGTATTTAGAAGAAAATCCCAAAGATGCTAAAACTATCATTCAAAAAGTAATACTTGCTGCACAGGCAAGAGCCGCCGCTAAAAAGGCCCGTGAAATGGTACAACGTAAAAGTGTACTAACTGGTGGCGGCCTGCCCGGTAAACTGGCAGATTGCAGTGATAAAGATCCGCACCGTTGCGAATTGTACCTGGTGGAGGGAGACTCTGCCGGTGGTACAGCCAAGCAGGGAAGGGATAGAAGTTACCAGGCGATATTACCATTGAGGGGAAAGATATTGAATGTGGAAAAGGCAATGGAACATAAAATTTACGACAACGAGGAAATAAGAAATATGTTTACTGCACTGGGTGTAAAAATTGGTACGCCCGAAGACCCCAAAGCATTGGACATATCCAAACTCCGGTATCATAAATTAATCATTATGACGGATGCTGATGTGGACGGAAGCCATATCGCCACGCTGATATTGACCTTTATTTTCAGGTATATGAAGGCACTGGTAGAACAAGGGTATGTGTACATTGCCCAACCTCCATTGTACCTTGTTAAAAAAGGCAAAGAACAGGATTATGCCTGGACAGATGAAGAAAGAAAAGCCCTGATTACTTTATTTGGGCAGGGAAAAGATGACAGTGTAACCACCCAACGTTATAAAGGTTTGGGGGAGATGAACGCAGAACAATTGTGGGAAACTACCATGAATCCTGTAACCAGAACATTAAAGCAGGTAACCATAGAAAGCGCTGCAGAAGCCGACAGGGTATTTAGTATGTTGATGGGTGATGAAGTACCGCCAAGACGGGAATTTATTGAAACCCATGCCAAATATGCAAAAATTGATGTGTAAAGCAAAAGTGGCAATAAACAGCTAATTTTTGCTAAACCCAATAATTTATGTAGCTTGTATCCTGAAGTGTACAACTTCCCCATATTTACTAACCATAAATTCTACAAAATGTCAAAAATGTTAACAGCCTATTGCATGAAAACGAAAGAAAAAAACGTTCCATTGCAGGATGCAG
>JAYUBR010000129.1:0-2493 GCA_043740775.1 Ferruginibacter sp.
CATAAAATGCCCATACCGGGTGACCTATTTCATTGCGCTGGATAACAACATTACGAACCGTTGGCCCATCAAAATATTTTTGATCTTTGGCCATGGCTACAATTTTATTGTTGTACGAGGTAATAGTACCCCCAATATCAAATTTAAAATCTCTTCCTACTGTACCATGGTAAGTTGTGCTAAAGTCAATACCGGTATTCTGCATATCACCAATATTAATTTTGGGTGGTGTTGCTTCTCCATAGATACGATCTATATTATCTGGGAATAACAACCCGCTCACTTTCTTTTGATACCACTCAACAGTAAACTCCAGTTTATTCTTAAACAGCGTGGCATCTAATCCAAAATTGGTAATAATATCTTCTTCCCATGACGTTTTTGGATTTCCTATGTTGCTGTTGTAAAAACCAGCATTGGGGTTAGTACTTGAACCATTGATATCGTAATATGACTTACCCGCATTTGATGCATACAGGTTAAAAGGGTTTCTGCCGTCAACGTTTACAGCCGAGCCTAATTTACCCCAGCTACCACGCAATTTTAAATCATTTACAAAACTAACCGATTTGAAAAAGCCTTCGTTGCTGATTCTCCAGGCTGCAGAAAAAGAAGGGAAAATTCCAGTTCTAGCTGCTGGAGCAAATACAGAAGACTGATCTCTTCTTACAGTGGCATTCAACAAATATTTATCTGCATAGCCATATTCAAGCCTGGCAAATTGTGACCAAAGTGCGCTCTGGTATGCACCTCCGTCATTACCTTGTCCGGATGCACTACCTGAACCCAAGGTCCAGAAATCAGGATTTTCTGAAAAATAACGTGATCTTGTACCCGATAAGTTTCTTCCATAATAACTTATGGCTTCAGTACCAACCAATGCTTTTATATTGTGTTTGCCAATGGTAGTGTTATAAGCCAGTGTATTGGTCCAGGTCCAACTGCTGTTATAACCTGCTCCCTCACTAAAAGAATTGCTTCCGGTATTTCCTTCCGCATTTTCGTAAGCTACATAATTAAAATTATGATAATAATAATTGTCAAAACCACCTCCAAAACTGGTACGAGCGGTCAGGTTTTTTAATATATCTACCTCTGCAAATATGTTTCCCGAAACAGCCCAGTTATTGTTCCTGTTATTGGCTGTGCGTGCCACATTTGCATAGGGGTTTTGAGCATTACCCAAATCCTGTGATTTTGTGCCGGCATAATTACCCCTAATATCATATACAGGAATAATAGGACTTTCACGAAAAGCCGTAGTAAAAGGACTTCCCTCACTTTGATTACCAAAAATTGGATTTCGTTTATAAAAAATATAAGCATTTTCACCAATTCGAATTCTATCCTTTATATTAAAAACAGTATTTGCCCTAACAGAATATCTTTTCAGGTAACTGTTTACAGCAATGCCTTGTTGATCAAGATAGCCTACACCAAATAAATAAGAACTTTTATCACTACCACCGCTAACGGTTAAATTGTGGCTTTGTGAAGCAGCCTGCCTGGTAATTTCATCATACCAGTTGGTACCAGTTTTATTTGCCTTTGTTATCTGGTAGCTGTTAATATTGTATAAAGTAGGATCTGTTTTGGGATCTCCTTCAAATGCACCTGTTGGAGTTAAATAATCAGGAAGGACAGGCGTTGCGCCCTTACCATATTGTTTGCTTCCCCAGGCGGCGTCACCAGGTTTTAAGCCAGAATTGATCTCTGCCTGAAAAACCGCATTTGCCTCTTCCTGAGGAGTTGCCAGTTTATACCCATGCCCTGGTGACGTACTTCCATAATAACCATCATAACTCACCTTTGCTTTGCCCGCTTTACCTTTTTTAGTTGTAATAACTATTACCCCATTAGAACCACGTACACCATATATGGAAGCAGAAGCATCTTTCAACACCTGCAACGATTCTACATCTGCAACGTTAATATTAGTAAGGCTACCCTGTACCCCATCAATAAGTATCAGCGGCTGGTTATTACCAAAAGCGGTAATACCACGAATACGGATATCACTGGCTGCGCCTGGTTGGCCGGAACTGATAACAGTAACGCCTGATGCACGCCCCTGTAAGGCCTCTTCGCCAGTACCTGCTGGTACTTGCTTAAGACTTGCCACATTTACTACAGATACAGCACCTGTAATATCTTTCTTTTTTTGAGCAGTATAACCAGTTACTACTATTTCATTTAAAGAATTCTGTCTTTCTTTTAATGAAACTTTTACCGTAGATATACCTGAAATACTAATTTCATCTTCCTCGTAACCTACAGAAGAAATAACCAGCGTGTTTTTTCCTGCTGGTACAGTTATAGAGAATTCTCCATTTGCGCCAGTAACGGCAGCCATTTTAGTTCCTTTTACACCTACCGTTGCCAAAACAATTGGAGTATTGTCTTTAGCATTGGTAACTGTACCGGTTACTGTTTTTTGTTGTGCATAAATTTGAGTGGAGAGGAACAGACAGCCTATAAAAGCGTATATCCCTA
>JAYUBR010000130.1:0-2492 GCA_043740775.1 Ferruginibacter sp.
CATAAAATTAATTACGATCATATACCCGAAGTAAATTATAATTATTACGACCAGGTACCGGTATTAAAAATTGATCTGAAAACTGCGGGCAGTCTTGTGGGGTATATTGCCGGCGCAGGTGATAAAGTGCCACAGGCTTTGGAACAAATGGGGTATAGAGTGGTGATGTTGAAACAAGCAGATATTACAATTGCTAATTTAAAACAGTTTGATGCAGTAGTAACCGGCGTGAGGGCTTATAACATCAACGAATGGCTGAGCAACAGCTATGACCCACTGATGCAATATGTAAATGATGGAGGTGTTTTACTTACGCAATACAATACCAGCAACGCTATAGGGCCAGTAAAAGCAAAGATGTCGCCTTATCCTTTTAACATCAGCCGCAACCGCGTTACCGACGAAGATGCAACTGTAAATTTTTTATTGCCCGACCATCCGGCATTAAATTATCCCAATAAAATAACACAAAAAGATTTTGAAGGCTGGGTGCAGGAGCGGAGCATTTACAATGCAGAAAATATCGATGGTAATTACCAGCGAATTTTAAGCATGAAAGATCCCAACGAAAATGAGCAGGATGGAAGCCTGATTATTGCCAATTATGGAAAGGGAAGATTTGTTTACACCGGCCTGGTATTTTTTAGAGAATTGCCTGCGGCTGTACCGGGTGCCTATCGTTTATTTGCCAATTTAATTGCCACTGCAAAATGATTGCGATCCGCTTTGAAATAAAATAAGTCTGAGAAAATTCAAGATGTAAAGATTATGGAACAAGAAAAATCATACTGGAAAAAATGGTACCTAGTGGTACTATTTTTTTTATTGTTTCAGATGGCCGCCTATTATTTTATCACCCGGTATTTTAAGTAAGATTAACTTTTGCGCTATATAAAATATATTATAATTGCTGATGCTATAAAAGTGCTGATGCCTGCTTATGAGTAACCTTGACTGGATTATATTAATTGCTACACTTTCCGGAATTATCATTTATGGTATGTACAAAAGCCGTACTACCAAAAATTTAGACGGCTACTTTTTAAGCAATCGCAGCATGCCCTGGTATCTGGTGTTGCTGAGCATTATGGGTACCCAGGCAAGTGCCATTACATTCATCAGTGCACCCGGCCAGGCTTATACCGATGGGATGCGTTTTGTACAATATTATTTTGGCTTGCCGCTGGCCATGATTGTGATTTGTATATTTTTTGTACCTGTTTTTAGAAAATTAAAAGTTTACACTGCTTACGAGTTTTTAGAAAACAGGTTTGATGTAAAAACAAGAACCCTTACTTCCGGATTATTTTTATTGTCAAGAGGCTTATCAACCGGCATCAGTATTTATGCGCCTTCTATTATTTTAAGTTCTTTGCTGGGATGGAATATTTATTACACCAATCTGGTGATGGGCGGCCTGCTGATTATTTATACCATGAGCGGTGGCGCAAAAGCAGTGGCTTATACACAACAACTGCAACTGGTAATTATCATCGGGGGAATGGTTGTTGCAGGCTATCTGGTAGTAAGATTAATGCCACCCAATATTGGTTTTACCGAGGCCCTGCAAATGGCGGGCGGCCAGGGCAAAATGAACATCATCACCACAGGAGTTACCAATAATCACTTTGACTGGAAAGACAAATACAATATCTGGAGCGGTGTAATTGGAGGATTTTTTTTAGCGCTCAGTTATTTTGGTACCGATCAAAGCCAGGTGGGACGATACTTAACAGCAAAATCGGATAAGGAAAGTAAAGTGGGTTTGCTGATGAATGGCCTTGTTAAAGTGCCCATGCAGTTTTTAATTTTGCTGGTAGGTGTACTGGTGTTTTCATTTTATCAATACCACAAAGCGCCGGTTTATTTTGACGAATCAAAAATTGTTGCGGCAAAAAAAACGGTTTACAAAGATGCGTTGGTTGAACTGGAACAAAAATATACAACGACCATCGCAAAGCAGGATGTACAGGGATTGAATGAATTGCGCACGCAATACAAAACCATTTTAAAAAAAGCGTTGCCCGGCGATGATGCCAATGATACCAATTATATTTTTCTTCGTTTTGTAGTAGATAATTTGCCCAAGGGTCTGGTGGGGTTATTAATTGCAGTGATATTTTTAGCCGCCTGGGGAAGCATTGCCGCGGCGCTGAATTCGCTGGCTTCCTGCACCGTGGTTGACTTTCATAAAAAGTTTATCAATAGGAATTGTTCTGAAAAAAAAGATTACAATATCAGCAGGTGGTATACATTTGGCTGGGGCGTTTTTAGTATTATTGTTGCTATGTTTGCCTATAACCTAGGCAACAGTTTAATTGAAGCAGTGAATATTTTAGGCTCTCTTTTTTACGGTGTAATACTGGGTATTTTCCTGGTAGCATTCTGGATAAAACATGTACGAGGCAACGCTGTTTTTATTGCGGCTGTTATTTCTGAAATACTTATTTTTATAATCTACGCACTTGATATCATTTCTTTTTTATGGCTGA
>JAYUBR010000131.1:0-8270 GCA_043740775.1 Ferruginibacter sp.
CGGTGTAGTTTCTGTTGATAAGCTTTCCTTCAATCACTACTTCGGTACCTTTTTGTAAAAACTTTTCTGCCAGTTCTGCTACTTTGCCCCAGGCAACCAGATTGTGCCAAGTAGTTTCGGTTACTTTTTCGCCTTTTGCGTTACGGTAATTTTCGTTGGTGGCCATGCTGAAACGGGCCATCTTTTTTCCACTTTCAATACTTTTAATTTCAGGAGCGTTGCCTAAATTACCAATCAGTTGAACTTTGTTTTTTAATGCGTACATGGTTGTAAATTTTTAGAATTTTTAAAATTTTGTTATCTCAATCAATCCGGAAGGCGCCGTTCCGATTGACAATGCAAAGATGCGCCGGGCTTAAAACGATAGCCGTACTTTAATCGTTTATAGTTGTATATAACCGTTTGTAAACGCTTGTACTTGTAAAAAATAAATGGTATCTTTTCCTGTAAATCAATCCCACAGCGCATGACAACTGAAATTACCCCTAAAAAATGTCTTACCTGCGGCAAGCCATTAAAAGGCCGGACCGATAAAAAATTTTGTGACGACTACTGCCGCAACGGGTATAACAACCAGTTAAAAGCGGGGGATAACAACTATGTGCGCAACATCAACAATGCCCTGCGTAAAAACCGGCGCATTTTAGAATCGTTGTTACCCGACAATGAAGACATGGCCAAAGCCAATAAGGATAAACTGCTGCACAAAGAGTTTCAGTTTAAATACAACACCCATACCTACACCAATAAAAAGGGCAACACTTATTTTTTTTGTTACGAGTACGGTTATCTGCCGCTGGAAAATGATTGGTTTTTAATTGTAAGAAGGAGGGAAGAGTAATTGTAAGAAGTAAAAAAAATATTAAATTCAAAACCATCATCTATACCCCAAAAATAATTGCTCAGATCATGATAGTATAAAATTTCTTTGGGATAAAGGGTTTTATATTTACTGTATCTTTCAGATTGTTATATGACAGACATAATATTTCTTAAAGCCCTACGGGATAAACTTAAAGGTGGTAATACAAGGTCAATTCATTTAAATGTTTTGCCAGGAAGGTTTGCGACGCGGCTGGATTTAGCCAACCTCAATTATATCCGCCCCGAGTTTGCGGAAAAGTTTCTTGAATTGCTTTTAACTAACTCCTGTTTTGATTTTAAAATTTCATTTGACGGAATTGATTTGAGTATTATTCAGTCAGACGAACAAAAGCGGCTGGGGCTTTTATCAAAACGGTTGAATTCACTGAACATTGAAAACGATGACAACTACAAAGAACATGGGATAAAGACTTTTGGCTTTGGATTTCCAATTTTGGTTATGCCATCAACAAAAGACCCGAAGAAAATTATAAAGGCTCCACTTTTCATTTGGCAATTAGAAATAATCAAATCAACAAACAAAGTAAATACATGGTCAATCCTGCGAAACAAAGTCCGAAATGAAAACGGAAAAATTATTGATGAAGAAGTTCATTCTGTTGGCTTAAATGAAGTTTTACTCTCTTTCTTAAAAACAGAGAATGATATTTTAGTTCCTCAAATCAACGAAGATCTTTTAGAGGACGCTGTAATTGATCGAAATGAATTGATTGATGAATGTTGTAAGGTATTAGAGAAACTAAATGTAGTTGCTGATCAAATTAGTTTAACTGAAAAGCTTAATCAACCAATTAACAATATCCCGGAATCATCCAGTCTTGAATCAATTTCAAGCAATAAACCGTGGATACATTTTGGGGGAGTGTTCGGGCTTTTCAGAACACAGAAAGAAAGCATCATTACAGACATTGATAAAATTATTGATAGAGTTGACGATTTTTATTTTGAAAATTTGGAGGTAGAGAATTTTTCTGGAACTACACACAGCGCCGTTGAAGCAGATCCAAGTCAACAGGAAATTCTAAACACATTAGGGATTGAACCAAAAAAAATAATTCAGGGACCACCAGGAACGGGAAAAAGCCAATCGCTGACAGCGATTATTACAAATGCGCTAGCAAATAATTTGAAGTGCTTAGTAGTTTGCGAAAAGAAAACCGCACTTGATGTAATCAAAAATAATTTGCATAAAGAAAATGACCAATTGGGGGCATTGGCGGCAGT
This sequence comes from Ferruginibacter sp., assembly GCA_043740775.1. GTDB lineage: Bacteria > Bacteroidota > Bacteroidia > Chitinophagales > Chitinophagaceae > Ferruginibacter. The sequence continues at coordinate 2,110 of JAYUBR010000131.1, forward strand.
TGTAGAGGATATTAACAAAGACAGAGACGGAATTGTAAATTCAGTACGAGATAGATTAAGTAATCTTTCTCAATTTGGAAGTTATCCCCAAACATTTTATAATAATAATCTTGAAACAGTAGAAGCAAAAGCAAAAGAAATAAACCTTCAGCACCAGGAGCTTGATAAAAATTTTTATAAAGGAAAAACCTGGACACAATTAGTTGGTGAATTCTTAAAAACACAAAGGCTTGCTGATTTTTCGGGATTGAAAAGCAAACTCGATTATAAGGAATTTAAATTTCAAAAAGATGAAAACGAACTATCGGAAATATTAGGTAAAATTAACGTTGCAAAAAATCTTTACCATGAAATAAACCGACTTGATCACCCACTGGAAATGCTTCATGATGAAATTTTTAGGCAAGATATACCAAGAGCAATTCAACTTAGATTAGAGAAGACCGGAAAAGAAACATCAGCAAAACTCGAAGGATTAAAAACAAGGCTTCAAAAAGATGTTAGTGACTATGAAAAATGGTTAGATGATTTCTACAAATCGGGAGTCGAAAAAACTGAAAAAATAGCAGACCTTTTTTGTGCCGATATTAATGAATATCAAAGCTGGCTTACCGATTTCTATAAATTGGCAATTGAGAGAGTTAAACAATTAACAGACCTTTTTGATGTCGATATAAATGAATACCAAAACTGGCTTAACAATCACTATGAGACATACTATCACGAATTAAAACTTAAAATTAAAGGATATCAGGATTTTGGAAGTGAGAACTATGAAAGATTTGGAGAGTTATTTTATAAAAATGATGGACTGACAAAACTCAGAATAAATATCCTAAGCATCTTATCAAAAAAGCATCTGGAATTAAAAAACAACAGGCTTCTTTTGATAGATAAAATATCAGAAATTAAAGAAGCTCATTTGAGCTTAAAATATTTTGAACATAACTATCTTGAAGAAGCTCAGTACAAAACTTTAAAAGTATACGTTGACAATATTAATGATATTAGTATTTCTGCGGATGACTGGTATAGTAATAGCAATCCAATTAAAGAAGATTATGTAAAGAAGCTATCTTCTGATTTTTTGCATCCTCAATACAAAAAGAATAAACAGAAGATTATTGAAACAGAAAATACTTTTCAAGAATTTATTTTTTATACGGGCAAAGACAATAATCTGATAACAACAATTAAAAGTACAGAAACTCATTTTTCTAAAATAGAAGAGTTAAGATTATTGTCACTTCAATTAGAAAGCATAGAAAAATTTAAGGAGGATTATGTAGACAAATTGTCTTCAGCTTTTTTGCATCCACACTACAAGGTTAATATACAGAAGGTAGTTGATACTGAAAATATCTTTCAAGAATTCATTTCATATATTCAAAAAGATAAAAGGCTAACAACTCCCATTAATGACATAGCAGGTCATTCATCAAAAATTCAAGAGTTGCAATTATTAATGCTTCAATTAAAGGAGTACGAAAAAATCAAAAATTATTATGTCAAAAATCTTTCCTCTAAAGAGATTCATGCACACTACAAAAGCAATGCAAATACTTTACAAAGCACAGAAAATCAGTTTGAAGAAACCATTTCTATTCTAAATAGTGAACAAATCTTAAAACGTAATCTACCATTTTCTGAAAACCATTGCCAAAAAATTTCTGAATCAATAGTTCTAATTTCTGAAATGCTAAAACTTGCGCAGAATTTGGAAGATTTCAGGGAATATTTTGAATGGAGAAAATTTTATATTGACCTTTCCCCTTTGCACCATATTGTTCTAAAGTCATTAATTGAAACTGAAAGTAAAGACTGGGGAATTAGTTTTGAAAACTGGTATTATTACTGGTTATTAGCTATAATTGAAAGTGATTTGAAATATTTGCCAAAAGACAATACCGACATTTTTGAATTTAAAGAAGCTAAAAAAGAATTAAAAACAAACCAAGTTAGAAGTATAATTAGCAACTGGGCAAATAAACAAAAGCAGGCGATAAAAAATTCTCAGAATAAAGGAATAAACACAACTAATCTCTTTAACAAACGGGGGAGCAGAGGCGAAAGAAGAAATTCATTGAGGAAAATTATCAAAACAGATTTTGAGTTGTTCACAGATTTTTTTCCAGTAGTAATGGTAAGTCCAACAGTTTGTAGTTCAATCATTCCTTTGGAAGAAGCAATTTTCGACATAGTAATTTTTGATGAAGCAAGCCAGTTGCGATTAGAAGATACATTCCCTGCATTATTACGAGGGAAAATAAAAGTTGTTTCAGGCGACAGTCAACAAATGCCGCCTTCAAACTTTTTCCAAGGAGGAACTGCCTTATTAAATCCAACAGAAGAAGATTATGAAGAGGAGCAAACAGCACAAGAAATTCAAACCACAAATCGTAACGCAAACAATTCGCTCGATCTTGCAGACAGCGAATCACTTTTGGTATATGCAGAAAACTGTAGTTACAAGCAATCTTATTTGAAGGTTCACTACCGTTCACATCATCCTTTTTTAATTGACTTTTCAAATCATGCTTTTTATGGCAAGCGACTAATTCCAATGCCAGCAAAACAAGATTACAAACCAATTCAGTTTATTGAAGTGAACGGACTTTACGAAGACCAGGTAAACAGAGATGAAGCAAGGCAAGTTGTTGACATTCTTTTAAATCATATTAAACCATTTGGCAACGGAAAATATCCTTCCGTTGGTGTAGCAACGTTTAATTTGTATCAGCGAAATTTAATTCTTGAAGAAATTACTAAAGTAAGACAACTCAAACCTGAATACGATAAAAAGATCGCGGATTTAGGTTCTGACCTCTTCGTAAAAAATTTAGAAAATATTCAAGGGGATGAAAGGGACATTATTATTCTTTCAACAACTTTTGGAAGACGAGCAGACGGAACTTTCCGCCAGCAATTCGGACCGATTTTGCAGCGTAACGGCTACAAACTTTTGAATGTAATCGTAACAAGAGCAAAGTATAAAGTTTATGTGTGTACTTCTATTCCACAAGAACACTTCAATTCCTACTCATCTCTTTTGCAGCAAATGAAAAATAATGGAAGAGCGATTTTTTATTCTTATTTGGCTTATGCCAAGGCTGTGAGTGAAAATAATTCTGAAACAAGAGAATCATTACTAAAGCTACTTTACAAGAATTGTGAAACAAAAACTTTTGAGATTGACCATGAGGTTTATGGTTCTGAGTCTCCATTTGAAGAAGAAGTTTATTACCGTCTTGCAAAAAAAGTTGGACAAGACCGTTTACAGCAGCAATACAGGATTGGAGGTTTTCGAATTGACTTAATAGTGAAATCAAAAGTTACAGGCAAACCAATTATTGCTATTGAATGTGATGGAGCAAAATATCACAGTAGTAACGAGGCCTATGCTTGGGATATATTTAGACAAACACGACTTGAGGAACAAGGCTTTACTTTTTACAGAATATGGTCAACTAATTGGTGGTATTCATCAGAAAAGGAATTAAATAAACTTGCTGCATTCATTTCAAAATTTGACAGTGAAGAAAAACAAGAAATAGATAAACCACTTGAAGAAGTTTTCACAACGAATGAGATTGTTCCTATCACATTACTACCGGGGATGAAAAAGAGAGTTGGTTTTTCTTCGCTTGTTACTGTAAAAAATCCTGAAGGAAAAATTTTGAAAGTGAAGTTCAGTAAGGCACAGGCATCACAAAATATTAAACCGGATAACAACGGACTTATTACAGTATATGAAAAATCTCCATTGGCATTGGCAATCTTTGGGAGGACAGAAGGTGAAACTTGTCAGTTAGGGATGTTAGAACTTTATTATGAAATATTAAGTGTAGAATAAATGAAATTGGATAATCCGGTAGCTGTTATTATTGACTCAGATAAACACATTTTTTGTGAATTATCAACCTTACCAAAAAGCAATTGAAAATATGTCAAGATAATTTACCTCACCTTAACAACAAAATCTCTTCCAGCATTACCCGTTCGTTACTTAACCGGGGTATTTTATGTTGCCCGCCCAGCTTGCCTTTGCTGCGCAACCACTGGGTAAATATTCCTTTGCGTAGTGCATGTACAATGGGTAGGCGAAGCGCTATATCTTTATGCCGCTTGGCTTCATAATCGCTGTTGCTGTTTTTTAAAGCCATGTCCAGTTCAACGGTAAACTGGTGCAGGTCTTTCGGTTCTTTATCAAACTCAACCAGCCATTCATGCGCACCATTGTTGTTGGCACAAAAATAAACGGGAGCCGCTGTATAATCATTTACAACGCAATTGGTTTTTTCTGCAGCAATGGCGATGGCCTTATCGCTGTTATCTACAATCACTTCTTCCCCAAAAGCATTCATGTAATGTTTTAGCCTGCCGGTTACTTTTATTTTGTATGGATTGATAGAAGTAAACTGGATGGTATCGCCAATCAGGTATCGCCACAAACCACCAGTGGTACTAATTACCAATGCATAATTTTTTCCGGCTACTACATTTTTTAACCCGATGGTTTGGGGATTTGGTTTGCCATATTCTTCTACCGGCATAAACTCGTAAAAAACACCATGCTCTGTAAACAGTAACATGCCATCATCATCCGGCTTTTGCTGGCCTGCAAAAAATCCTTCACTGGCATTGTATATTTCCAGGCAGTTCACTTTTCCTCCAATAATTTTTTCAAACTGCTCACGGTAAGGCACAAACGAAACGCCCCCGTTGATATACAGCTCCAGGTTGGGCCACACTTCTTTAATGGTTTCCTTTCCTTTAATTTCCAGAATTCGTTTTAATAATAACAATGTCCAGGTGGGTACACCGGCAATAGACGTTACATTTTCTTCGGCAGTTATCATTGCCAGTTTTTCAATTTTATTTTCCCATTCGTCTAACAGCGCAATGCTTAATTCCGGCGTGCGCAACCATTGACCCCAGAAGGGTGAGTTCTGCATCAGTATGGCACTCAAATCTCCAAATTGTATATCGTCATTTATTTTGCTAAGCTGGTGAGAACCGCCGATAACAAGCGCTTTGCCGGTAAGCAGGTCGCTGGAAGGAAAATTTTCATAGTAGGTTGTTAACACATCTTTGGATCCTTTAAAATGATTGTCCTTTAAACTCTCTTCGCTGATGGGGATGAATTTGCTTTTGGCAGATGTGGTACCACTGCTTTTTGCAAACCAGTTTACAGGCGTGTTCCATAAAATATTTTCTTCGCCATTCATCATCCTTTCAATGTATGGCTTTACATCTTCATACTCCTGTATGGGAATATTTGTTTTAAAATCCTTTACTGTAAACAACCGGGAGAAATGATATTTTTTTCCAAACTCTGTATATTGGGCGGCAGTTACCAGCTCCTGCAAAACTTCCCGTTGGCTGGCTACTGGATGGTTGCTCCAGTTTTTGATGCGCCAAAAACGCATGCGTGCAAGCCTTGATATAGTAGGAGAAAGGAGTTTCATTAGCAGCAAGATAAAAAACTTACACGACTTATGAAAGGGATTAATACGAAAAGCCAATAATGAAGCTAAAGCTGCGTGAGGCATAGGAGCCGATCATGATTTTTTCGTGAGCATTGGATGACCCATCTGCAGTGGCGGACAGCCACCAATATTTACTCACTAAAAAGAAAGGAATAAACCGGTTAAAAAATTATAGCCCGTCCATCGCTTCAGGAATATCTGGAATGGTATCCATTGTATTTTCATTCTTCGCATCTTCGTGCAAATAATCTTTTCTTTTTAATTCAAAGTTTTTACCAAGGTACAATCGTCTTACCTGTTCATCTCCGGCGAGTTCTTCAGCAGTACCATGTTTAAATATTTTTCCGTCAATTAACAAGTAGGCCCTGTCGCAAATAGACAGCGTTTCATTTACATTGTGATCGGTAATTAAAATCCCAATATTCCTGAATTTTAAGCGGGCAACAATGGCCTGTATATCTTCCACCGCAATGGGGTCAACACCAGCAAAAGGTTCATCCAATAAAATAAATTTAGGGTCAACAGCCAAAGCCCTTGCTATTTCTGTTCTTCTTCTTTCACCGCCGCTAAGCGTATCGCCATTGTTTTTTCTTACCAGTTGCAGGCGAAATTCATCCAGTAATGATTCCAGTTTGTCTCTTTGTTCCAGTTTGGTAAGACTTGTCATTTCCA
>JAYUBR010000132.1:0-2486 GCA_043740775.1 Ferruginibacter sp.
AAAATTAGATACTTTGCAATATTATTTATTGGTTGAACCGGATAAATACCTGGTAATCCTGTACAAAAAAGCAGCAGAAAGAGATTGGCAAAGTAACACATTTACTGCTATTACAGATATTATTTATCTGCCAAAATTCAACATCAGTGTTGCATTGAAAGATATTTACCAGGCTTAATACAGCTTCTGCTACAATAGGGTATTGCATAAATAAATTTTACTGCTTACTTTTAACTTAGTATTATTCTTTTTGTTATCACTCAAAAACATCTGCCATGAAAAGGTTTTTATACCTCATTTGTTTGGCTGTCGCACTTACGGCTACCAATGCTGCCTATTCGCAGGGATTTTTAAAAAAGATTAAAGACAAGGTGAATAAAACCGTTGATAAGGCCGCCGGGACTGAGGTTGAAAAGAAAACGGGCATTCCCTCCGGCCAGGAAACAGCTAACAACAATAATAATTCCAACTCTTCCTCTTCAGGCACGCCCTCCAATAAAGGCGGTGGGGGCTTAAGCAACACACAGCCCCCTGATGTTAAGGTTCAAATGGCAGAAGCTGAAACAGCGCACGGTGCAAAAAATTACAGTGATGCCCGGTATTCATTACAACAGGCGCTGATGGGTGTAGAAATTCAACTAGGGCGGCAAATTCTTAAATCATTGCCTGCAACAATTGTTGCTTTACCGGCAGATACGTTGCAGGATAAAGTTATGAGCACGCAATGGGGCTGGAGCAATCTGAGCATTCAGCGGGCCTATAAAAAAGGCGATAAGCAGTTAACCATCACCATCGGGAACGCCGGTATTTATGCCGGTATGGCCAGTATGTATTTTGCCAATGCCAGTATGATGGAAGCCAGTGGCGACAAGCAAAACTTTAAACAGGTAAGGGTAAAAGGTAACAAGGCCATCATTCAATATGAAGACAGTAAAGGCTATACGCTGATAGTATCTCTTGGGCAAACCTCTATGATTGTTTGGGAGTGCATCAACTTTGCCAATGAGCAGGAAGTGATGACGGCTGCCAATGGCTTTGATATTGATGGCATAAAAAAAATGCTAGGTGAACAATAACACTAATCTGAAAGAAAAAATAATTATGAAATACATTATAACATTAACCGCTGTTTTAGTTTATAGTCTAACGGGTATTGCACAGGATTTTACCATAGCCATGACCACTGCCAAAACAGCCTACAATGCGGGTAAACTGGAAGAAACACATTTTGCATTACAACAGGCCATGCAGGAAGTTGACCTGATTGTTGGCAAAGAAGTATTAAAACTACTGCCCCCAAAAATAGACTCCTTATCAACCAATACCAAAGATGATAATGTGGCTTCCAATGTGGGTTATGTTGGGGCTACCATACACCGCAGTTATGGAAAAACCGGCAGGAAAGCCGATCTTTCTATCATCAGTAATTCGCCATTGGTAACCATGATGAATACTTTTTTAAATACCCCTATTCTGGGCGGAATGATGAACGATGGCAAAACAAAAACGGTAAAGGTGCAGGGCTACAAAGCAAGACTGGAAAAAAAGCCTGGGAGTATAGATGATAAAAATGATTACGAGTTGCAAATGCCGCTTGGCAGCGCCTTAATTACTTTTAAAGTAGATGATTGCACCGATACGCAAATATTGGATTTGGCTAATACAATTCCTTTTCAGCAAATAGCTAAGTTGATACAGTAAGATACAGGTAGTGAATTCCAAGGAGAAAAGAGGCCAATCACTAAGGTTAAAGCAAACAAAATGTACAGCCTCCCAAATAACCTATTGCTATATAATCAATGTATTTTTTTTGCTACAACTTAATAACAGTATTACCTTCAAAGATATTTACTCAGTTTAATGAAGGTACTTTTATACACGCAAAATTATTCCCCCCGTTTAAAATACATCAGTGCCTTTATTTTTAAAGAAGTAATGGGTGTTGAGTGTAATGTTACCTGTGATTTGGAAGAATTTAAAAGTTACGGGGACTTAAAAATCAATTACAGTAACAGCCCCATTTGCGAAAAGGAACTTTACATTTTGCCAGTTAATTTATTGTTTGAAAAAAACATCGTTCCACAATCAATTGAATGCTTTGAAATAAATAACAATAAAGCATTTTTTAAAATTGATCATGCTGATTTCTCCTTCGATATTTTTGCAGCTTCTTTCTATCTGCTCAGTCGCTACGAAGAATATTTGCCACACCAGAAAGATATATATGGAAGGTATGCCCATGAAAATTCGCTGGCTTTTAAAGAAGGATTTTTACAATTGCCATTGATAAATATCTGGGCAAACAGTTTTGTAGCAGCGCTACAAAATAAATTTCCATCTTTTATTTTTATCCACCGTCCATTCAGGTTTATCCCAACCTACGATATTGATATTGCTTTTTCCTACAAACATAAAGGACTATTGAGAAACGCAGGTGGATTTTTAAAGTCGCCCTCCCTGGAAAGAATTATGGTTGTATGCGGATG
>JAYUBR010000133.1:0-2483 GCA_043740775.1 Ferruginibacter sp.
AATGGAATACAGTTGACCTGTATTGCAGTGGAGATACCAGCGTACATGTCATCAACGGAAAAGTAATGATGGTATTATATCATTCAGGTCAGTTAGACAATGGTAAAATACTGCCACTTACAAAAGGAAAAATTCAGATTCAATCTGAAGGAGCTGAGATTTTTTATAAGCAAATTAAACTGGAACCGTTGAATGCCATACCGGAAAATATGTTGAAGTAACCCCATCGTTTCAACAACAATTTTTTTCAATAAGCCAATAAGTCAAACAATCACGTAATTTCTCTTTAAATAGAAATAAACACACGAAAGTGAGCAAATTTTTTCTCGTTATTTTAATTGTTCAAATCTGCTGCAGCCTTAAAAGCGAAGCCCGGCATACAGCCCTGGGTTATATGCCTTCCGACTTTAGCGATCCAATATTTTTAAATTTTGTACGCAGGTATTTTTTGGGCTGCCACCGTCAAAAAATAAATGGCAGCAGCAGAGGTACTTTTAATATAAATAAGGATGTTAGCATAAAGAATAATTTAATTTTTTGGATGTTTAACAAATGCAGATTCGATAAAAACCTTACTTTTATAAGCAATTATCATCGGCGATAATTTTTATACAATGAAAGCCAGGTTGTTTAAAATAAATTTTATTTTGTTGCTGTTTTTTGCAGCAACGAGCAATTTAATGGCACAAACAAGTTTTATCAGCATACAAAAATCTACCGGCAAATTATTGGATGGTTTTAGTAAGACAGAAGACAGTTTAAAAAAACAATTTGAGCAAAAAAAATTACAATGGCCGCCAAGTGAAGTTTACATCCGCAGTTTTAAATACGATAAGCAACTGGAAGTTTGGGTAAAGAATGAAGATAAAGAAACCTTTAAATTATTTAAAAGCTATAAGGTTTGCATGCAAAGCGGTTCAATGGGCCCCAAACGTTTTGAAGGCGATTACCAGGTACCGGAAGGCTTTTATTACATCAACGAATTTAATCCCAACAGTAACTATCACCTGGCGCTTGGCCTGAATTACCCCAACGCCAGCGACAAAATTTTAAGCGATTCTCTTAGACCGGGCAACAATATTTATATTCATGGCAACTGTGTATCTACCGGTTGTATTGCCATCAGCGACGAGCCGATTGAAGAGTTGTATGTGTTGACTTCGCTTGCAAAAGATAATGGACAGGACTTTATTCCGGTACATGTATTTCCTGTTAAATACAACAACAAAAAATCATTTGAATACCTTGCCTTTGCCACCAAAGAAAACCAGCCGCTACAAAAATTTGCCATCACCTTAAAAGAAGCCTTTGATTATTTTGAAGAAAAAAAGAAGTTGCCGGTAATCATCGTCAACAAATCCGGGCAATATATCATCGACTGATTTACCATGCCTGATTCATCATGTTAATTTCTGCGCAAAATCATTAGCATCAATCAATTATTTTTTAAAAGAACCTGTAGCGTTTCCTTTGTTTTTTGGCTCAATAATTCCGTTTTATTGGCGGTTAACTCTGTTACAACGGTTTTTGTATAATGCCGGATAGTAAGCAGCACCACATCTTTTTCTACCTGCACGTCAAATAATTGACTTGCAGCAAGCGCCAGTTTTTCTATTTTCTCCGGCCAGTTATCTAAGCAGCAATATAAACTGATTGCGCCATTCTGCGACAGGTTGGGCCTGATCTTTATCTGCACAAATAATTCGTGTAATTTATTTACCAGCACATCTTCCACAAACGAAAAATCTTTCGAGTTAAACTGCATCAGTACCTGATTGCTTTTTAAAACAATGATCGGAGGCAGATGATGTACCAGGTGGTTGCTTATAATAGTGCCTGGCAATAAAGGTTTTAAAAAGCAGCGTACATGTAATGGGATGCCTTTATTTTGTAAAGGCTTGATGGTTTTAGGATGAATCACCTGGGCGCCATAATAGGCCATTTCAATAACTTCCTTGTAGCTTAATGCACCAATAAATTGTGCATCCGGAAATAATTTTGGGTCTGCATTCAGTACGCCTTCCACATCTTTCCAAATGGTTTGGCTTTCGGCATCCAGCATATTGGCAAAAATGGCGGCGGTATAATCACTGCCTTCCCTGCCCAGCGTAGTGCTTTCATTTTCATCAGTCGCACCAATAAAACCCTGTGTTAAAATAATATCGTTGGGGGTAAAAGCCGGTACAATATCATCCTGTATTTTTTGTTGGGTAAAATTCCAGTCAACAACAGCTTCCCTGAAATTGTCATCAGTTCTTACAATGTCCCTTACATCTATCCAGGTGTTTTTTATATCAATACTATTTAAATAATTACTTACAATGGCCGTGCTTAATAATTCGCCGCAGCAAACAATCTGATCGTAATAATAATCGTATTGCCGTACAGGTTTGTCGTGCAACAGCCATTCTACCTCAGTAAATAAATCACTTAAGATGTTTGTTGCGGCTGGGTTTAACTGTGCTAAAACGTTAATGTGTTCC